>JANQOS010000060.1 GCA_028285705.1 Altibacter sp. | reverse complement strand
ATATGTATAAAAATTATATCTGCTTCTTTACATTGTAATGCCAGCGTTTTAACAGCCTCTGCATTGGCCATAAAGGCTTTTTCCTGTTCACTTTCAGCTTTCTCCACATTGGTATATCCGGCAGCATTTATACAATAGTCAAAAGAGTTTGTTTTAAAAAACTCTTCAACCAAAGCGGCATTTTCAATATCCAATTCATTTTTTGACGCAAAGAAAATGTCTAGTCCGGAGTATTCAGAGACTGCGTCTCTAATACATCTTCCCAATTGTCCTTTCGCACCTGTAACTAGTACCTTTTTCATTTAATAGCCTCCTCAAAAGTAGGAAGTTGTAAGTCCTTTTCTGAAATGATAAAATCTTCCTTCGGAAGATGCCAATCTAAAGATAAGGTTGCGTCATTATAGATGATTCCTCCTTCTGAAGCTTTGTCATAATAGTTATCACATTTATAAGCAAAAACAGACTTTTCCGAAAGCGTTATAAATCCATGGGCAAACCCTCTGGGAACAAATAGTTGTTCGTTTTCAACGTCATCCAGTACATAAGAAAGGTGTTTGCCAAAGGTTTTAGACCCTTTCCGAAGATCAACAACAATATCCAACACTTTACCTTTAATTACTCTAACCAGTTTAGCTTGTGCCATCATTCCTTTTTGATAGTGAAGCCCCCGGAGCACGCCATAACTGGAAACAGATTGATTGTCCTGCACAAAGTCAATCTCTATTCCTGTGGCTTTCTTAAAGGTCTTTTTATTAAAGGTTTCACAAAACAAGCCTCGTTCGTCTTTGAAAACGCTCGGCTTTATTATAATGCAGTCTTCCAGTGATGTATGTCTTATTTCCAAAATTTAATCCAGTTGTAACAAATGTTTTCCGTAGCCGCTTTTTAATAACGGCTTTGCCAAAGTAGTAAGCTCTTCTTTTGAAATATACCCCATTTCATAAGCCGCTTCCTCAATAGATCCTATCTTTAACCCTTGTCGTTCTTCAATTACTTCTACAAATTTTGCTGCCTGCATTAAAGATGCAAATGTACCGGTATCCAGCCAGGCGGTCCCTTTATCCAGTATACTAACATTTAATTTCCCCTGCTGTAAATAGGCATTATTTACATCGGTTATTTCCAATTCTCCACGGGCACTGGGCTCTATATTTGAAGCAATTTCCACGACATTATTGTCATAAAAGTAAATTCCGGGTACCGCAAAATTTGATTTTGGTGATTTTGGTTTTTCTTCAATGGAGAGCGCTTTTCCGGTTTTATCAAATTCTACCACTCCATAACGTTCAGGGTCATGGACATGATATGCATAAATTACTCCCCCGTCCGGATCGCTATTAGATTGCAATAATTCTTTTAATCCCGAACCATAGAAAATATTGTCTCCCAAGATTAGGGCCACTTTCTCATTTCCAATAAATTCTTTCCCAATAATAAATGCTTCGGCCAGACCATTAGGTTGCTCTTGGATTGCATAGCTAAATGTGCAGCCAAATTTCTTACCATCTCCTAATAATTTCTGAAAAAGAGGTAAATCCTGCGGTGTTGAAATAATCAATATTTCTCTGATCCCAGCATACATTAACGTTGATAAAGGATAATAAATCATAGGTTTATCATACACGGGCATCAATTGCTTGCTTACCGCTAACGTAATTGGATGTAATCGTGTGCCGGAGCCCCCCGCTAATATAATTCCCTTCATAATCGTTCTGTGTTGTTTAGATACCAGTTTACAGTTTTCAAAATACCTGTTTCAAAGTTTTCTCGTGCCTTCCAACCTAATTCGTTTTCAATCTTCGAAGCGTCAATAGCATATCTAAAATCGTGGCCGGGCCTGTCCTTTACAAAAGTTATCTGGTCCTTATACGAAATATCCTTCGGTTTTAATTGATCCAGGAGTTCACAAATTCTATGAGCTATATACAGGTTTTCACGCTCATTATCTCCTCCTATATTATAGGTTTCACCCAATGTTCCTTTATCTATGGCCAGCTTAATTCCTATACAATGGTCTTCCACATATAACCAATCTCTTATATTCTTTCCTTCTCCGTAAATTGGGATAGGTTCTCCCGAAATTGCTTTTCGGATAATTGTAGGTATCAATTTTTCTTTATGCTGGTTAGGGCCATAATTGTTAGAACAGTTGGTTGTAACTACCGGCAGCCCATAAGTGTGGAAATAACTTCGGACCAAAAAATCTGAAGATGCTTTAGACGCACTGTATGGACTATTGGGCGCATAAGGTGTTTTTTCGGTAAATAGTCCCGTTTTGCCTAAAGTTCCATATACTTCATCTGTAGATACATGTAAAAACCTGGCAGACTTAAAATCTTCTTTTATTTCATTAGGCCCATCCATCCATGTTTTATAGGCGTTTTGCAAAAGGTTAAAAGTCCCTACAATATTGGTCTGTATAAATGCTGCAGGGCCGGTTATAGAATTATCAACATGAGATTCTGCCGCAAAATGCACTATTTTGGAAAACTTGTGTTCTTCGAACAATTCTTCAACTAAAGCCTCATCACAAATATCTCCTTTGACGAAAGTATAGTTAGAATTTTCCGAAATATCAGCCAAATTCTTTAAATCACCCGCATATGTTAGCTTATCCAAGACAAGAATCTGATCTTCCGTATTAGTGATAAGATACTTTACAAAATTAGAGCCAATAAACCCGGCTCCTCCGGTAATTAAGACTTTGTTGTTATTCAAAATATTTTTTTAGTTTAATCTAAAATCTGTTTTAATATCTTTTCTGTTATTACATAGGTAGGTTTAACCCCTGTTGTGCCCAGTCCTCCGGAGGCCAGTGTGCTTCCTGTCTCCAAAGGGTTGTCCGATGCATAATATGCATACCGGACCTCGACTTTGCTATTTATGCTATTTCTAATCTTTGATGCTGCTTGTATCGCTTTTTGATAATGTGCTCCTTCCATCTCCAGCCCAATTACATTCCATGTAGAATCGTGAAAGAACTTTAAAATATCCCTGTTCTGAAGTGAAGTTCCCAATACGGTGATCATAGCACCGGTACAAACATTAACATCGTCATCTACAAACTGCGATTTCTTCAATTTATTTTTAAAAGGGTAATTATCTGCCGTTCCTTCAAAAACATGTGCAGAAGGAATCATAATATCTCCTTTTCCTCCTTCTAAAATTCCGGCTTTTCCCATTATAGAAATTGAAACAACATTTAAAAAGTGCTTTGTTTTATCGATCACAAAGGGTTTTAAAAGCTCATCCATGCTTTCGTAGGCCTGCTCACCAAAGGCATAGTCCATAACAATGATTACAGGGCTTTCTTCAATTGGTGTTGTAGTATTTTCGGGAAGTTTTGAAGTATCGAAGATCTGCACATTTATATTTGTTCCGCTACTGTCTTCGATCAGAGTCATTCCATTTTGTAATGCCGCCTTGGTGACTTTTTCACGAAGTTTACTGTTTTCCGCCTTGCTAAGAGCTTCGTATACTTCTAATGGCCGTTTTTTCTTAAATTCAGTAGGCAAAGCCATAGAAGCATATAAACTATTCATAATACTGTGCATATTCGCACTAATGATATGCAAAGGCCTTTTTAAGTATCCTTTTTCTTCAAGTGTTTCCTTAATTTTTAGCGCCCATCGTTCTCCGTGAATGTGGTGTCCCAAACGCTCCCGAAGTACCGGGCTAAAGGTAATGATGCGTTTATTATCATCTATCACTTCTTCAATGGCATATTTTCCCAAGTAATAAATAATGTTTAAAAATCGGTTTTCGTCTTCAGCACAAGCAAACTCAGGGTATATTTCATAGACCTCTTCAAAGGTTCGTCCTAAAAAATTAGCTGTATGTGTTAAAGCAATTTCCTTTTCTTTTTGAGTGAGCTCTCCTTTTTTAAGTACAGCTTCTTCCAGTTTTTTCCAGTCACGGATCACACTTCCTTTTTCATTGATCAACACCTGCTTCATAATTTTATGAGACTCTATATAAAGGAAGGTCAGATGTGTAAGAATATCATAAATCTCTGAACGGCCTCGAGTAACCTCAATATTCATTTGTTCAGAGTCGATCCGGTAACAATTGCGGCGGCGCTTCTCGGGAATAATAACTTTAAAATGTGAATTTTTGTATCCTTCATCACTGGTAAGATTCACAAACCGGCACTCTTCAATTCCAAACGGTAATCTGTCAATAACATATAACAATCCCTGAAGTTCTATCTTTTCTTCGGCAATAGATCCGTAAATCTCCGGCCTTAAAATGAAAAGAGCATCTCGAAGTGTTTCTCCGGAAAGCCCCATTGGTTTATAATAACCCCTGTTAAAAAGGTGCCGCATTGTGATATACAATCGTTCAATAGCACCGGAGCTTTCTTGTGCACGTGTCCTTGTGTGTGATTTTAATTTATTCATATGTTGCAAAGATACGCTAAATTTAAGGTTGTAATTCAACCAGTGCATCTGCTATCTTTCGGTCATTTGCCAGCCTGGGTGTCTTGTTTTGCCCCCCCAGTTTTCCTTGGGATCTCATATAATCGTTGAAACTATTTCTTACTAAAGGTCTAATTTTTAACGGCTGAAGTACTTTTCCTTTGATCAGGTCAAAGTAATACGAATTCTGTTTTTGCAAAGACGCATCTAAAGCACCAGCGATCTGTAAAAGATCTTTGGGTTCTGCTTCAAACTCAATCAGCCATTCATGATACGGTAATTCTCCGGTTTCTACTTGCATTTTCGGGGCCACTGTAAATTCAGAAATTGAAAAATTGAACTGCGTCATAGCTTCTTGCATGGCTTGTTCAACTTCTTTCCCTATCACATGTTCCCCAAAAGCCGAAATAAAGTGTTTGATTCGGCCCGAAACAATTAAGCGATACGGATTTGTTGATGTGAACTGAACTGTATCTCCCAGGTTATAAGCCCATAGGCCGGCATTTGTAGAGATGATCATTACATAATTAACTCCGGTTTTCACTTCGCCAATGGTGAGCCTGGGCGCATCTTTTTCAAAAAACCTGGAAGATTCGACAAACTCATAAAAAATTCCCGAATCCAATTGAAGCAGCATTCCTTTTTCATTCTGCTTGTCTTGAAAAGCAAAAAATCCCTCGCTGGCAGGAAATAATTCAATACTGTTTACTTTTCTTCCTATGAGATCCTCAAATTTGGCACGATACGGTTCATAATTAACTCCACCGTAAATGAAAAGGTCAAAATTTTTAAATAGTTCACCAACTTTTTTGCCTGTAGCCGCATTTAATCTTTCAAAATACATCTGAACCCAGGAAGGAATCCCGCTAATAACGGTCATGTTCTGGTTCTTTGTCTCTTCTACAATGGCATCAACTTTAGATTCCCAATCTTCTATACAATTGGTTTCCATACTTGGTAATCTGTTCTTTTGAAGATAGCCGGGGACATAATGAGCTACTATTCCGGAAAGCCTGCCAAGTTTAATACCATTCTTTTCAGATAGTTTTGGACTTCCCTGTAAAAAGATCATCTTACCGTCAACAAAATTTGCATTTCCTGTTTCGTTGATATAAAATAAAATAGCGTTTCGGGCTGCATGGATATGTGATGGCATTGAAGCTTTGGTAAGCGGAATATACTTAGCACCACTGGTAGTTCCGGATGTCTTCGCAAAATAAAGTGGCTTTCCGGGCCAGAGAATGTTTTCCTCACCGGTTACCACTCGTTCTACATATGGTTTTAATGCCTCATAATCTCTTATAGGCACTTGTTCTGCAAAGTCTTCAGGAGTTATAATGCTATGGAAATTGTGGTCCTTTCCAAATGCAGTGTCTTTCGCTTCGGTAATTAATCTTTTAAGAACACGACGCTGTGTTTCCTGTGGTTTTTTCGCCCACTTATACGTGCGGTAAACCACAACTTTCGCAAAAATTTTAGCTGCAAAGGATTTTAAAGACATACTGTGTTAGTCAAAATCAATAAAGTTAGTTGGATTTATAGGATACCCTTCACTCCACAATTCAAAATGAAGGTGCGGCCCCGTAGAAAGTTCTCCTGTATTTCCGGCAATGGCAATCACCTCTCCCGCCTTCACTAATTCACCCTGCTCTTTATTCAGTGCCGCATTGTGCTTATAGACCGAAATAAGGTTATTTGAATGTTCTATAATAAGCACATAACCTGTATCCGCAGTCCATTCGGCAAAAATAACCGTTCCATCTGCAGTCGCTTTTACAGGGGCGTCTTTTACGGTTACTATATCTACAGCAAAATGCTTTTCCTTAGGGTTGTATTCTTCAGAAATAGTTCCTTTTACCGGAGCAAAAAGTACAAAGCTTACTTCCGTATAACCAGTCAACGGATTGTATTTATCCTCCTGGGATACTTTTTCTCTTAGCAGGGAATCTTGTCTCGAAGCATTCAGGTTTATTTGGGACGCATCGATCTTTGCTGCTTCTATGATGGAATCCTTATTGAAATCAACTGTTTTTACGTCTCCTGTAAGGACTTTACGTATAGAAGCAAGGTATTGTTCATTTATATTGATAACCTGTTGTAGAGAGTCTGTTTTAAAGGTGAGGTCCGTAGCCTTTTTCTTTAAAGAAGTAGACGAGTAGCCCGGAATGTATTCCCGTAAAGGGGTAAAAGCGATGATAAGAGTAGTGATCGTAATTAAAAAAAAAGCGAAAAAAGTACTAAAGACAAAGACGTTCAGCCTGTTCAATTTAAATGAAAAACGTTCTTCAAAAGTATCTTCATTAAGCACAACTAAACGATACTTATGCAATAACTTCTTCTTAAAATACTTAGTTCTTTTCTCTTTTTTTGCCATTGCGAATGCTTAAGGATACAAATATAAAATAAACTGTACGGGTTCAATGCTAAACTTAATTGGAAAACGTTATATGTAAGTATTTCTTGTTACCTTTGTATCTTAAATTTTATAAAGATGGATGCATTAATTATACCCTTAGCAATCGGTCCTTGGCAAATTGCATTAATTGTTGTGATTGTTTTATTGTTATTTGGCGGAAGAAAAATTCCTGAATTAATGCGTGGTTTAGGAAGCGGGATCAAAGAATTCAAGGATGCTTCAAAAGAAGAGAACGACGACAATAAACTAGATGAAAAGAAATAGTTTTTCTTTTTATCCAGCTATAAAAAAGCCTGCTATTTTAGAAATAACAGGCTTTTTTTATATATTTTATTTGCTATTCTATCCTGGCAGATTTTAAAATTGCCTCCAACTCAAACTGAAGATCTCTCTTGGCAACAGAAGGAGCATATGTAAATCCTTCTAATATTAGATATCTGTTGTTAGCTTCGTCCCTAACCGCATAATTTAGAAAAGGACCTGCCATATATTTATCTTTTACTTCCCATGTTCCTTTTGTCTCGTACGCAAATTTTCCATCTATCTCACTGGTAAACAAATAGGGCGCGTAAGCCTCTTCGGTAATAAAACGGCCTTCATCTTCCACCGGAAGGTAATTGCCTCCAATAGAATCCCGTATTTTAATTATATCACCTACAATGGTAGAGTCTTTACCAATCATTCCCATGGGAACTTCATAAATAATGACATTGGTACTCCCCGATTTAAGGTCTTTTCTGATCCAGTAAAAATCTTCTGAGGCCAAAGCAGTCCTATATGCAGAGGGGATTTTGATACTAACTCCCAGGCGCTCCTTCAATGAGTCCAATTTTTTTAATGAGATCTTGATTCTACGCTGTTTTTCGGCTATTTCCGAAGCCCTGAATGCGGCAAGTATGCTTTTGTGGTTTTCGGCTATTAATGCAACCAGGCGCTCTGCGCTTTTTGCTATTACAAATGCCCCGGTTTGTGGCTTTGAGTATGAGTTCTTCCTTATGGAAACATCTTCTTCGTCCCCAATGGCCACATTTAGAAAAATCCTGTTCTTACGAGCAAAGCCCGTAAAGGTAGAGGGTGGCATTTGATTAATGGAGTACAAAGGCTCTTCTTGGGGAAGGCCGTCTGTTGGAGCCGCAAAATAAGTGCGTATTTCTTCGCCCACTTCCGCGTTCCAGAGGTCATTAGCAATAATAACCTGTAATGAATTTATATTTCCCAGGGATTTAGGAAGGTAAGAGACATCTTTTTTCCCACTATTATCACAGGAGATAAACAAAAAGGCGGCAAAAGCAGCCAGGTAGAACGATTTCATAAAAAGAGGTTTATGTGGGAACTATCCTTTTGAAACTTTAAGTTTCATTCCCGGTTTTAATTTGTTACTGCTAATATCATTCCATTTTTTAATATTCTGAACCGTAACACCAGGAAATTTTTGAGAAATGCTCCATAGTGAGTCCCCGCTCTTTACAGTGTACACTTTCGCGTTACCATTATTTGAAACAGTGGTCTTTGCAACGCTTTTACCAACAGGGTTCCTGGGGTGGATAGTGAGTCGTTGCCCAATTTTAAGCCTGCTGCTTCTTAATCCGTTCCAACGCTTTATCTGGCCAACTGTTACCCCGTATCTTGCCGCTATTTTTCCTAAATAATCTCCGCTTCTTACACGATATCGTATTCTGTTAGATTGTTCAAAAAGTTGCGGTAATGGCTTCTCTCTATCATTGAACTCCTTTTCTGCGTACGCATAAATAGCTTCTTCATTCGATACAAATTTTCCAACAGCATCCAACGGTAACCTCAACACATAGTTTTCATTTTTCACCTTTGGGATGATATCCAATTTGTAAGACGGGTTTAAAAACTGTAGCTCGGCAAGGTTGGTATTTGTCACTTTTGCAACCTGGTCAAGGCTTATCATTTTTTTAACACGGATGGTGTCTGTAGCAACATAAGGTATTGCAGGTCCGCTACTTTTAAAGCCGTGTTCTTCGGCAAATTCAAAAATATACATTGTAGCCAAAAATGCCGGCAAATATCCAGCTGTCTCACGCGGAAGATATTGTCTTATGTTCCAATAATTGGTATAACCTCCGGAACGCCTCAACGCCTTTGAAACATTCCCGGGCCCTGAATTATATGCCGCCAATGCCAGGTCCCAATCGCCCAAGCTTTTATATAAGCTTTTAAGATATTTGCATGCAGCCTCCGTCGCCAATGTAGGGTCAGATCGGTCATCAACATAAGAACTCACATCCAATCCAAATAATTTTCCGGTATTGAACATAAATTGCCATAAACCGGTAGCTCCTACCCTGGATTTTGCCCGTGGGTTTAATGCAGATTCAACAATAGCAAGGTACTTTAGCTCTAAAGGAAGGTTGTGTTTGTCCAGTTCCTCTTCAAACATTGGAAAATAGTAATCACTTAATGCCATTAGTTTTACCATTGTTTTTCTTCGGTTCTTAAGATATTGCTTAATTACACTTTCTAAAGAAGGGTTGTATTCCACATTAAAAGGGGTCCTTGCATTTAACTCTTCAAGACGTTGTTTTAGAACTTCCGTAGACAATTCTTCATAAGCGACCGGTTCATAGGTTTGAGTCGTTACTGCTCCATATACCTCCTCAAATAGTTCAGAGCTATACAGTTCCTGAAGCCATAGGCTATCCTTTTCTCTTGCTACGGCCATATCTTTAAGGTCAAAGACCAATGTATCTTTAACATTTGTTGCCACAAGGGTTGTAGGAAGATCTCCTGAGATTTGTTGAACAGTAATAGAGTCAACAACTTGAATTTGTTTTTGTTGAAGAGAATCTATAGGCGCTTTTTCATCCTGAGCATATAAAATTCCACAGCCTAAAAAAAGAGTAAAAAGTAAGAGATATCTTTTCATATAGAGATAAACGTAGGTTAA
>JANQOS010000023.1 GCA_028285705.1 Altibacter sp. | reverse complement strand
GAGGTTTTTTATTTTTAAAAGTAAACAGAACTTTATACTTCTTTCACTTCGGCCCCAGGTGCATTTTTTGCAACGGATGTGATTCCATTGTTCATTCCGGATTCACCAGAATACATTTGGCTGCTACCTACAATTTGACCATTGGTAGATTTCACATTAAAATGAAATTTACCATTTTTTGCTGTTTTTCTTTCAATACATTTCTCATCGCCACAGTTCTTCTTTACAGATTCGATACCATTCATAGCAGAGGCTTTGGAGGCATACATTTGGCTGGAAAGTATCACTTGGCCATTCGCGGCTTTTAAAACAAAGTGATATTTATCACCGCTCTTCTTTAGTTCAAACATATTTTTAAGTTTAAAAGTTAGACTTGAAATTTCAGAAGTTAAAGATCGCAAAAAAAAAATTGTCTGTAAATTTTATGCTTACTTCATTTTGGAATTTTTTGTGTCTTTCGTCGGATTATTATAATTAGTTATCGAAAACACGGGGTCGCTTTGCGAAATTGACCCAAAAGTTTTAACAAAATTAGAAAACCATCAGTTAGTTTTGCCGATGAACAATTATAATTAAACATTAGCAAACATGAAAAAATTTTTCCTTTTAGGTCTTTCATTATCAGTCGCTTCGGTGACCTTTGCGCAAGACCTTCCTGCAAATCCGGAACCCGGTAAATGTTATGTACGTTGTACTACACCAGACGTGTATGTAAATGAAACAGTACAGGTCATGACAAAGCCGGCTTATAAAAAGTTGAGAACTGTTCCTGCACAGTATGAGACTCAAACAGAACGAGTAATGGTGAAAGCTGCAGGAAAAAAACTAAGGGTTATTCCTGAAAAGTGGGGAACAGAAACGATTACTTATGTAAAAAAACAAGGTGCTTCTACTTTAAATGTAATACCTGCTTCTTTCTCCAACGATTCTGAAACCATCGAAATTAAACCGGCTTATGCCCAATGGGAATTGGGAGCTCCTGCTCCGGATTGTGCTTCCAGTGATCCAAATGATTGCCGTTACTGGTGCTACAAAGGGTATCCTGCAGAATATACTACTGTAAGTGTAACTCGTTTGTCAAATGACGCTTCTACTACCAGAAATCCTATTCCGGAAAAAGAAGGAACCTACACCAAGCGTGTGGTTATAGAGCCTACCCGTGTGGTTGAAGAAGAAATTCCTGCAGAATATGCAACTATTACAAAAACAGTAATGGTGAAAGATGCTCAGGTAATTGAGGAGACTGTTCCTGCAGAATACAAAACTGTAACCAAAGAAGTTTTAAAAACCAAAGGAGGGTTAACTACCTGGAAAGAGGTAGAATGTGCACTTGTAGAGTACCAGGCACTTCCTATTAATTGGAACCTGAACAGTGCAACTTTAACTACTCAGGCAAGAAATCTTATTGATACGCGTTTATTACCTGTACTGGCTCAAAATCCGGGAGTGAAGTTAGAGATTGCCTCACATACGGACTCAAGAGGTACAGATGCTTCAAATCAGGACCTTTCCGAAAGAAGAGCGCAAGCGGTTGTTAATTACCTTCAAACAAAAGGCATTAACAGTAGCTTATTAGTTGCAAACGGATATGGAGAGAAGAGGTTGAAGAACAGATGTGCGGACGGAGTATCCTGTACAGAACGTGAGCATGCTGTTAACCGTAGAACTGAGTTTAGATTGATAAATAACTAGACATACACAAAACCATTGACAATTTTAAAAGAATTCCCTTTTTTGGGAATTCTTTTATTTTTAGCATCTTTGGCATAAATTGTGTTCTTAGAGACCCAAATAAATTAAATATGAAACCTCTTTTGGTTCTTACTTTTTTACTACTTGTTGGGACATCCTATGCCCAAGATAGTGTTGCAAAGCTTGATTGGCTTACAAACCTTGAGGAAGCAGAAAAAACATCGAAAGAAGAGAATAAACCCATATTGGTCTATTTCACAGGAAGTGATTGGTGCAGCCCCTGCAAAATGCTAAAAGAAGATTTCTTTAACAGCCCGGAATTTGAATCCCGCGCAGAGAAAATGGTACTGGTAATGATCGACCTGCCACGCAGAATAGATATACTTACTGAAGAACAGCTGGCCTATAATAAAAAGATCATCGCCAGATACAATAAGGAGAAAACCTTTCCTAAGTTATTGATTTTAAATTCCAGCGGGAAACAAAAAGGGAGGTTATCCGGCTACAGTTCCTTAAGGGATACCAGCAATCATTTTGCTTTTGTAGACCATCATCTTGAAAATTACAGATAATCTTATTTAAATAGGTCCATACCGGGAATATTAGGCATTCCCTCTTTGGCGACTGACGCAATTTCAGCCTCATGGATACTTGTCGCTTTTTCAATAGCCTTATTTAGAGTAAGAATAAGATAATCCTCTAATTGCTCTTTATCTTCTAACAAAGAATTATCCATATCGATATTTTTGATGGTACGGTTTGCTGTTAGCGTTATTTTTAAAAGGCCATCGCTACTTTGTTCGTCTATTAATACGGTGTCAAGCCGTTTTTTTGTTAGTTCTACTTTTTCCTGGGTTTCTTTTAATTTACCCATCATTCCCATAAGGTCTCCAAACATTGTTATGTATTTTTTATTCGGTACAAATTTACTATTTTGCAATTATACAAATCAACCTTTCGTATATGAAAAATTTAATAGCTATTTCCATTGTTTCTTCTATTTTTGCTGCTTCGTGTAATACTAAAGAAACTTCAAAACCCACTATGGATATTACTCCTCCTAAGGCCGATAAAATTGCCAAACACTTAGAGATACACGACGATGTGCGTGTTGACGAGTATTATTGGCTCAATCAAAAAGACGAGCCTGAAGTGATCGATTATTTGGAGCGGGAGAACGATTATTACGATAAGATGACGGCCCATACCAAGGAATTTAAGGAAGATCTCTTTGAAGAAATGAAAAGCCGTATAAAGGAAGATGACGAATCGGTTCCTTATTTCTATAACGGATACTATTATATTACACGATTTGAAACCGGAAAGGATTACCCAATTTATACACGTAAGAAGAATTCTTTGGATGCAGAAGAAGAAGTGTTGTTCAATGTCAATGAAATGGCCGAAGGACATTCCTTTTATAATCTTAGAGGTATCAATATAAGCCTGGATAATAAATGGGCTGCTTTTGGGATAGATACCGTGAGCCGAAGAAAATATACGATCTATATAAAAAACCTTGAAACCGGTGAGATCTTACCACAGGGAATAGGTGTTACTACGGGAAGTTCTACCTGGGCGAATGACAATAAAACATTGTTTTATACCCGAAAAGATGAACAAACCTTGCGTTCCAACCAGATATTTAAGCATATTCGAGGAACAGACCCGTCTACAGACGAATTAATTTTTACGGAAGACGATGAGACTTTTGGCACTTATGTATACAAATCAAAAACTAATAAATACCTGATAATAGGTTGTTACAGCACCTTAACGTCAGAATTTCAAATATTGGATGCCAACACTCCTGAAGGCAAGTTCACTATTTTTCAACCCCGGGAAAGAGGCTTGGAATATGGTATTTCACATTATGGAGACAGCTTCTACATTCTTACAAATAAAGATGACGCTACCAATTTCAAGTTAATGAAAACACCTGAAAAAAGCACCCTGAAAGAGAATTGGAAAGATGTGATCCCGCATAGAGAAGATGTTCTAGTGGAGGATGTTGATATTTTTAAGGACTATTTAGTTGTGAGTGAGCGTAATAACGGACTTAATAAACTGCGTATTATACGATGGGATGAGACAGAAGATTATTACCTGCCATTCGATAACGAAACCTATACGGCATATACAACCCAAAATCCTGAATTCGATACAAAAGTACTTCGGTACAGGTACAATTCCTTAACAACTCCGGCTTCTGTGATAGACTTCAATATGGAGACCCGTGATAAGACGATCAAAAAAGAAGTTGAGGTTTTGGGAGGGAAGTTCGATAAAAACAATTATGAATCCCAACGTGTTTGGGCGACAGCAGAAGACGGAACTAAAATACCTATATCAATGGTATACCGTAAAGGAATTAAAAAAGACGGTAGCAATCCATTGCTTATCTATGGCTATGGCTCTTATGGAGCAACGATCGACCCCTATTTTTCCTCTTCGAGATTGAGTCTTTTGGACCGTGGGTTTATTTTCGCTATTGCGCATGTTAGAGGCGGGGAGTACCTTGGAAGACAATGGTATGAAGATGGTAAATTATTGAAGAAGAAAAACACTTTTACAGACTTTGTGGATGCTTCAAAGTTTTTAATTGCTGAAGGATATACTTCCAAAGACCATTTATATGCTTCTGGAGGTTCTGCCGGAGGTCTATTAATGGGGGCGGTACTGAATATGGCACCCGAAATTTACAATGGCGTAATTGCATCGGTTCCTTTTGTAGATGTGGTAACTACCATGTTAGATGACAGTATACCATTGACTACAGGTGAATATGATGAATGGGGAAATCCTAATGAACCGGAATATTATAATTATATGAAATCTTATTCTCCTTACGATAATGTTTCGGCGAAGGAATACCCAAATATCTTTGTCACAACAGGTTACCATGATTCCCAGGTTCAGTATTGGGAACCGGCAAAATGGGTGGCAAAATTACGTGAACTAAATAAAGGAGATAACCATATATATTTTCACACTAATATGGATGCAGGTCATGGCGGGGCTTCCGGGCGTTTTGAGGCTTTAAAGGAAGTCGCAATGGATTATGCTTTTTTACTAGACCTGGAAGGTATAGCAGAGTAATTAAAATATTTAATGTAACTTTGTACGGTTTTTAAATTTAAGAATAATCGCTTAAGTTTTATAAAAAACTCCCTTATATGAAAGAAGGAATACAAGCCCATAATAATGTGTTGGACCTTATTGGTAACACACCATTAATTAAGCTCAACAACATTACTTCAAAAATGGACGGCAACTATTTCGCCAAAGTTGAAGCTTTTAACCCGGGGCACTCTACAAAAGACCGTATCGCACTATATATTATTGAACAAGCCGAGAAAAAAGGTATATTAAAACCCGGCAGTACTATCATTGAAACTACTAGTGGAAACACCGGCTTTAGTATTGCAATGGTAAGTATTCTTAAAGGATATGAGTGTATTCTGGCAGTGAGTTCAAAATCCTCAAATGATAAAATAGATATGTTGCGGACCATGGGTGCGAAAGTATATGTTTGCCCTGCTCATGTGAGTGCCGATGACCCACGCTCGTATTACGAAGTGGCAAAACGTATCCATAATGAAACCAAAGGCTCTGTCTATATCAATCAATATTTCAATGAGTTGAATATGGATGCTCATTACACAACTACAGGACCTGAAATATGGAACCAGACAAATGGTAAAATAACCCATCTGGTAGCCTGTAGCGGTACCGGAGGAACTATTTCCGGAACAGCCAGATTTTTGAAAGAGCAAAATCCTGATATAAGAGTCATTGGAATAGATGCATTTGGGTCTGTTTTACAAAAATATCACGAAACCCGAGAGTTTGATGCAAACGAGATATACCCTTATCGAATAGAAGGCCTGGGAAAAAATTTAATCCCTACTGCGACAGATTTTGAGATTATTGACAAGTTCATTAAAGTAACAGATGAAAGTAGTGCGCATACTGCCAGAGAGCTTGCAAAAACCGAAGGATTATTTGTAGGATATACCAGTGGAGCTGCTATGCAAGGACTTAAACAATTGGAAGAAGAAGGTGAGTTTACTGAAAACAGTAATATTGTTGTGATTTTTCCGGATCACGGATCACGCTATATGAGTAAGATCTACAGTGATAATTGGATGAACCAACAAGGGTTTTTCGATGCTAAAACCGAAAAAGGAGCTTCTATAGAATACATTAAATAGCTACTGAATATCAACATATTAAAAACCGTCGCATAAAGTGACGGTTTTTTTATTTCTGTCTTCTGAAAGAAAATTTATATGTTTTCATAGTAAAATTAAGTATTTTTGCCCCTTATAAAGAAACTAGCTGTATTGATGAGAGATTTATTTGATAAGATTTACAAAGATAAAGGACCTTTGGGTAAATGGGCAGAACAGGCAGAAGGGTATTTTGTCTTTCCAAAACTGGAAGGGCCTATTTCAAACCGAATGCGATTTAGAGGTAAAGAAGTGATCACCTGGAGCATTAACGATTATCTGGGACTTGCCAATCACCCCGAAGTTCGAAAAGTAGATGCAGAAGCAGGGGCCGAATATGGCTCGGCTTATCCAATGGGAGCCCGTATGATGAGTGGTCACACCGACCTTCATGAACAATTACAGGCAGAATTGGCAGCTTTCGTCAATAAAGAAGCAGCTTATCTTTTAAATTTTGGATACCAGGGAATGGTATCTACTATAGATGCTTTGGTGGCAAAGGACGATGTGATCGTTTATGATGTAGATGCGCACGCTTGTATTATTGATGGGGTCCGCTTGCATTTGGGCCAGCGTTTTACCTATAAGCACAACGATATGGAAAGCATCGAAAAAAACCTGAAACGTGCTGAAAAGGTAGCTAAAAAGACCGGTGGTGGAATTCTGTTGATTTCTGAAGGAGTTTTTGGAATGAGAGGAGAACAGGGGAAATTGAAAGAAATAGCCGCTTTAAAGAAAAAATACAATTTCCGTTTCTTTGTTGACGATGCTCATGGCTTTGGGACGCTAGGAAAAAAAGGAGCCGGAGCAGGTGAAGAACAAGGTGTACAAGACGCAATAGATGTATATTTTGCAACTTTTGCCAAATCTATGGCAAGTACCGGAGCCTTTATTGCTGCAGATGAAGAAATTATAAACTACTTAAAATACAATTTACGTTCTCAAATGTTTGCAAAATCATTGCAAATGCAATTGGTAAAAGGTGCATTAAAACGTTTGGATATGCTTCGTACAATGCCGGAGTTAAAGGAGAAATTGTGGGAGAATGTAAATGCTTTGCAAAATGGCTTAAAAGAACGAGGTTTCGATATTGGAACTACACAAAGTTGTGTTACACCGGTATACTTAAAAGGAAGCATTCCGGAAGCAATGGCGTTGGTAAAGGACCTACGTGAAAACCATGGTATTTTCTGCTCGATCGTAGTATACCCCGTAATTCCAAAAGGACTTATTTTACTTCGTATGATTCCGACCGCATCTCATACCTTACAAGATGTATCAGAAACTTTAGATGCATTTTCGGCTATACGTGAACGTTTGGAAAATGGGACCTATAAACGTCTTTCTGCAGCTGTTGCAGCTGCAATGGGAGAATAATAATTTTATTTTAGTTCTCTAAATATTTTTTCTGAAAGTACTGCGCTCTTTGTGTTGTACAGGACTATAATCCTTCCATAGAAGTTGTACGGCAGTATTTTCAATTAGTTCGGGATTAGTTTCCACCGTTTGTATTCCCTTAGCGTTGAAAAGCTGTTGCATTTCTTCAAAAATAATGGCGGTAACGCCTTTTCCCTGATATTCTGGATCAATACCTATCAAATAAAACGCAGCTTTGCAGTTCTTTTTCTGAGCTTGCAAAATATGATACCAGCCAAAGGGCATTAGTTTTCCATTGGCTTTTTTAAGCGCTTTGGAAAAAGAAGGCATCACCACAGAAAAAGCGATTAGCTTTCCGTCTTTATCTTTAATACAAGTAATATAATCCGGATGTATAAAATTGAAGTATTTCTCTTTGTAATAATCAATTTGGTATTGTTGAATAGGGACAAATGTTTGGAGTGTATTATAGGTTTTGTTCAAAAGGCCAAACATTGCATCTACATAAGGCAGGATCTCTTTTTTGTTTTTAAACCGAATAACGGTCAATTCATAGCGCTCTCGTATTAATTTTGAGAATTTCTTTACTTTTTCGAAAGCTTCATCGGGAATGCTGAGACTGTATTCTACCCAGGTGGCTTGTTTTTTAAAGCCTAATTGCTCCATATGCTTGGCATAGTACGAATGATGATACCAAGTGATCATGGTAT
>JANQOS010000181.1 GCA_028285705.1 Altibacter sp. | reverse complement strand
TTATTAGAAAAACGTCCAGGCAGTTTGGTTTTATATACGGGATCAAAGCCAGTATTAGAACGAGCCTTTCTTCAAAGCCCAAATGCAATTCTCGTATTAAATTGGCATAAGGAGAATCATCTCCAATAATTTTGGGAGGTGCTATGGAATATACAGAACCTACTTCACTTTCATTTTTGAAATACAATGTAAGTGCAGTATCTACTACTTTTTGAAACCATTCGACCTCTTGGCCGACCGTCTTTGCCAGTTTTTCAATTACCTCCATTCTACCTGCAATAATTTTTTCATCCAACTCAATTTAATTTTACTGATATTCCATGGAATTTGATCCAGTAACATATCAAATGTTTTTTGCTCTACTTTTAGGTAGTATTCATTAGTATCTTCTTCCAGTTTTCCATCTCTTTCTAAAAACGTACTCCTTAAAGCATCTATAGAAGACCCGTTTAGTGCTTTCCAATGCTGTGTTATAGCTGTTAACAGGCTATCTACGGTTTCTTTTTCTTTTTCAGTGAGTGTTATTGTAATATCTACAGGGTCTGTTACCTTCATTCCACACATTAGTTTATTTAGCACCAACTCATTTTCTTGTGTGGCTTTTTTACCGGTTACAGCAAATTCCAATAAATGAACAGCTTTGTATTTACTTTCTTCATCAATAAATTCAGAATCTTTAATCAGGCCACATTTTTCAAATAATGTACCCAAAAATGGGGACATGATGATCAACCCTGCGTTCTTTATAAAAATGGGATCCGTAAATGCTCGGGGTTCTGTTTCGCCTAACTTTTTATAGTCTTTATTTTCATTCTTCTCTTTTGGAGGCATCACTTTTTTACTTGTTAAGTCGTCAAACATTTTGTCTAAAGCCTTACGGCTGGATTTACTGACCGCTTTTTCACTTCTTATTTCAAATAGAATTTCCTGGCTTTTCTTTTTTCCTATACGGTCATATAGACAATTTAGTAAAAAAGAACTCCAATGTTCCAGGCTCCAGGAAGTAAAACCTCCGGCGCTTATTTTTAATAGGATCAATCTAAAATATAACCTCTTTACTTCTTTCATTTCTTTTAATGAAAGCGAATGAGTCAATTCTTGTAAAAGTGTAAAAGAGACTTTAAAAGATTCTTGCTGAGAAGCATTTAACGTCAGGACAATAAATTTCTGTAATTCCTCTTCTTCTGATTCCAATAAAAGCTTATTCCTGAAATTTGCTTCTAGGAGCCAGGTATCGACCCGCTTTGGAGAAACTTTATAGATAGTTTCCAGCTGAACCATCAAAGGAATGGTTTCTGAAGAAGATTCTTGCATAATAGCATTGTACTGAAGTTTTATAAATTGAGTAAGGGAGGCCTCAGAAACACTTATAGCATCTTTGGAATCTTTTTTTGAAGCAAAATTATTTTTAAGTACAGACCTTAATTCTTTCTGAAGAGATTTATAACCAGCAATACCTTTTATCGAATCTAATTTTTGTAGTAAGAGTTGTAAAGCTCCTTTGTGCTTTAAAACCTTTGAAGTTGCAATCCACTTTTGAAAAAACGTAATTAAAAGCGAATCGATTTCATTTCTATTTCCACGCAGTAGCCTTTTGGAGATCTCCAGTTTTAGAATATTGATTTCAGTTTTGGAAATAATTCCAATAAAAGCATAATTTGTTTCTAAAAAGGGGATTACTTCTTTGAAGAAATCTATAGATATATTCTTTGAAGAAGGCAGCAACTCGTTCCATATTTGAAATAAGTTATCTACTTCCAGCAATCTTACAAATTGAAGGTCACTTTGTTCCGATCTTAAGAACTGGAGTATTTTTTTTCTGTTATTCGTCGACTCCCAGACTTGCTTAAAATCACCTTTGAAATTTTCAATAGTATATCCTTTGGACCACCAGGGTAACTCCCCTTTTTGAACGACAAAAAACACGTTGCTTTCTATGTTTTGAGTAGGCGTAGTATCAATAAGAACACTTGCCGTTTTGCCATTTAGCTCAACAAACCCTTGCGAGCTATTTACATTTTCTATAAAAGAAATGAGAGGGGTCAGGGATTTGTTTTTTATATGATGTTTTTTCAATTGTTCAAGTAATTGAAACTTTGTAAGTCCGGTCTTTTTACCCCAGCGTTTCCATTGCTTCTCCGCCCAATATGACCATAAACTTTGATCATTACCTTTTGTGAAATATTGGATCTCTTCGGTGATCTGATATAATATCTTTCGCCCAACCTTTTGGTAAAACCTGGATAAAAACTGAGAAATAGCTTTGTGATACTTTTTTGGCAATCTTTCCTTTACTTCATCAAGTAACTGAAAAACAGCAGCTTCATCTTTATCGAATTCTTGTAACATACCACTTAAAAAACTGCGAATGATCTCTTTTTCAGAATGTGAGCGTTGCCAGAAAGCTTTTAAGATCAGCTTTGATCTTAAAGCAGTGATCTTAGTCAATAACTTAACAGAGCCTGAAGAAAGAGTACTTTTGTTTTTTTCTATATCCTTTATGAATTGAATATTTGCTTTCACAAAAAAAGAAGGACAAACTTTTATAACTTCATCCAGTAAAGTAATATCAGCAAAAGTGAGCAGTCGTTCTTTTTTTGAAGGTGTGACGATCCAATTTTTCACATAATTTACAACTGTGCTGTTTTTTGATCGTAATAATTGTTTGAGCTGAGTAGCGAACTTCTTTTGGGAAATAGCAGAAAATTTGGAAGAGAATCTTCCGGATCCTAGAAAATGATCAACCTCCTTGATCCATTCAAGAACAGATACCTTTTCTGAGAATGTTTTAGGGACATCTGCGTCGGAATGTAATTCTTCGAGGGACTCAAGCTCTAAAATTATCTTTTTGAACTCCAAAGAACTATTAGGGATCTTGTTTTCAGATTTTACACCTTGGGCAATTAGTTTAAGTAATGAATTATAAGAGACATTATATTTTTCGGAAATCTTTTTTATTAGAAATTTTAAAAAGGCCTTTTTATTGTAATAACCATTGGACGCTACAAACAGATATGCAAGGATCACTTCCCAGATGGCATTTTTAAAATTCCTGGAATTGGTTTCGACAACTCTTTGCTCTTCTTGTTGTACGACAATATCCTTTTTGTAACCAATAATATACTTGCCTTCATTTCCGGCTACCTCCACAACTATCCTTTCAAGCAATTCTTCAGAAAACTGAAAGATCATTCTTTTACGGATAGCTTCTTTTTTTCCGTGTTTTTTAAGCAGGGCGACAATTTTTTCTTTGTTATCATTTATAAGCTCTATTATAAGCGAAGAAGGGGTTTGTTTTGTAAGGGAGTTCCAGGGAGTATATCCTCGCAAAAGAAAATGTTCAAAATGTTCGATCTTAGAATTATAGAGTTTGATCTTCTTTCCGTTTCGTAAAGTGCCATTCTCTAAGATATTTGAGTTAAAAAATCGTACTAATTCTTCTTCCAGCCTGTAAACAAGTTCATTCTCATAATTAGATTTACTTATCACTCCCAGATCCAATTCTATTTTTGGAAATTGGTAGATACAATTTTCAGTATCATAGGAGTTTAGAATAGTATCCAGTAAAGAATTGATCCTTGTTGATTGTAATGCACTAATGTTGGATTGAACCTGATGTGCTTCTTTTCGGTCATCCAATTCAATTAGATATTCCTGGGCCTTTATGATATGATTGCTTACAGAGCTCAATTGTGATAATATTTATGGTATAATTTTAATTTTTTAATAAGTCTGTAGGCAAGCTCCATTTTCTTTTCATCCTTTGAAAAAGCATTTAACCAATCGAAATAATCTTTTTCAAATTCATACAAATCAGGAAGGTCCAGCCAGTAAGAATGAAAAGCAATATGAGCCGGGGTATGTTCATATAAAATGGTATCGAATTTAGTTTTGAAACCTTTGTGCTGAAATCTTGCGGGCCATGAGGGAAGTATAAAACTTAAATTGAAGGAGAAGAATTCTTCATTGACTTTTTTGTTTCCGTAGTAACAGTAATAACGGGATTTCTTAAAATACTCACCTAAGAAACCACTAAAACTTAAAGCGTTTAGTATATCCAGGTCTTTTTTGGCCTGTGCATCGTTATCACATATTAATTCGCTAACAGCCAATACATCACCATCCTTCTTGCTTAATAAACGAAGAATGTATCCATCTTGAACTTTCTTCTGGTCAATCGTTAAAGCTTTTTCTATCGAAAGGCCATCCATAATTTGTTGTATGCATCGATTTCTCATTGCATAAGGTTTTAGCTCCTTTTGCTTAAAGAGAAAAGTCCTGTTATTTTCCAATTGGATAATGAATGTAAACCCAAAGTGATTTCCATGATAAGGGGGAGCCAATAACAGGTGTTCAATTAGATGTATCCCTTCGCTTTTTTTACTTATTTCAATTAAGCCTTCTATGGTATTTTTGACAACAAGTTTTGCTTCTGCTTCAGAATTAGAAATATGTACAATAGTATTTTCGTCTTCGCTTTTTGCGTATTTGATATAATAAGAATTCTTCTTTTTTTTGCTTTGCTCGATGTGGTAATTTTCTTCCAGAACCCCCTTTTTAAAGACATTGTTGAAGATAGTGCCGGAATATCCTTCATAATTGAATGTATCCCGTAACCGAACTTCTTTTCTTTCCGAAATATCAATTTCTTCAAGATCAATTTTCTCCTGCGAATAACTAATTTCTACAAATTCTTCCTGTGAACGAGAATCTTCATCTTTTTTTGGAATTACACGTATTCCGGAATCATAAATTACTTTCGACAATGACCTCATTTCAAAATTGTGAATCCCCATAAGAATTCCTGCTTTTTGAACAATTGCCGGAACTTTATTTCTCTCTAAACCAACTTTCGAATCCTTATTTCTGTCGAAGTGTTGAGTGTGGTCGTAACCTTTGGACCTGTTATAGCTTAGTTCACCATAGTTGGTGATGAATTTTCTTTTATACTGTAGCAGGTCCTTTTCAAAATCCGGATTTTGTTGCTGTTTCCCATAACTGTCCATATGGATCTTTCTTAGCGCATTGACAGGAAAAACTTCGCTAAATCTGGCCAATAGGTTATCGGCTACTTGACTTAACCGCTCGATCGCCCTGGTATCAAATTGAGCGTTTAGGCTTTCCAGGGTTTTTTTCCATTGTTCTATTTCATCTTTACCTTCAACATCTTCATTGCTTTTAATGAGCTCCACCAGATTTGGCATGTCTTCGAGGTTTTTATAGAAATAGGATTGAATATCTGAACTTTTTGGATCGTAAATAGCATAGATACTGGTAAGCTGGGCCAGGAAGTTCTTCAATAATTGATCAAAAGGTAATAAATAAGCCTTAAGTTGATTTGCCTGTGCGTATCTGGAAGTAGGAAGTTTGTCCGGAAGACCGTAATGGCCTATTCCGTAAAGTGCCGGGAACTGTTCTCTAATAGGGTAGTATGAAGAAATACCTAAATTAGTTCCTCCGGGGATCTTTATGGTATTTTGAAATTGAGAAACCGATCTAAAACTACCATGACTTTTTGCAACTATATAAGAATATTGGTTGCGTAATAGATGAATATCCGGATTGAATTCTATTTCCCCGTCTCTAATTACCAGACTTTCTTTGGTTTTAGGTAATACCAATACCGGAGTTGTATTTTCCGGAATAAGAAATTTGTCTTTTACAAAAATAGCCGGTTGTTCGATTCCATTTTTTATATATGTAAGGTTCAGATATTCAACACTAATGACATCTTCCTCACTAATAATAAGCCTGAGGACCTCGGAGAATTTAATGAAATCCCTTTTTTCAAATAATTCTGAATCCTGAATAAAACCATTTTTTAAATAAGGCCCGTTAAATATTGAATTTATGTTTCTTTTTTCCTCATCTAATTCCCAAAGAGAATGAAACTTTATTTGGTGTGCCAAATAATCATTTATCTTGTAATAAATATTGGCCAATAACTCTTCTCCATCTGCATTCCGTTCCATGGTTAAATGCAATTTCATACGGAGCTCAAATGGATCTAGTATAGTGATCTTATAGAGATCTTCACCAAGGTTTCTATTTGCCTGAAATAAGCTCTGGATCTCTGTGGTTATCTTTTCTTTTTCGTTCGATAGCTTTGTAGGGTCTTTGTCATAATGAGTCATTTCAACAAACATCTCATATAAGCCGTTGAGGTTTTTCTGTTTATTTTTTTTGGGGTCGAAATGCGAACCGTCTTGTGGCTTTATCCAAACATTTTTGACATTTTTAATGTTAGAAATGAATACTTTTCTGAAATCATTTAAGGTTATTGGAGTTGTAGTTAGAATTTCGGAAGGGATAAAGAACCCATTATCTCCGGAGACTAATTTTTCGCCTTTGGATTCGGTTAAGATATCTTTTATATGGAGGTTAGCTTTATAGGAAAGGCCGGTCATTGTATAAGCTATATTCTCTAATATGGTGACACCGGGATCGTGTTCGTTGTAATCTGTCCACTTAGCCCCGGAGAGTTTTTGTAGCAATTCTACCCCTTCCAGATAGAGGTCTTCGTATTCTCCGGCTCCCTTATCTTTTTTATTTATGTACGCTTTTTTTATGATTTCAGACATAGCTATTGTTCATTAAACAGAGACATTATTTCATTATCCCAAAGCTTGGTAACATAAAACTTAATTTTTGCACCAGGCCCATAATCTGTTCGTGTTCTTAATTGTAGCCTATAATTATAGGTGTCACCTACCCATTTTAGGGATAGTTTGTTCCACCACCATCCATAATGAGCCTGTGTTTTTCTAATTCTATTTCTGGACCTTCCAAAAGTGCTTAGTGCGTGAGCATGTAACAGGGCATATTTGCCCGTTTTTTCTTTCCCAACCTGAGCCACTATTTCAAAAGCAGAACAGCCATCCAGGTTTGTAATGATATCGTGCCATTTTCCATCGGCTGGTATTGTGGAAAGTTTGTAGGTGCCAATTCTACTATCGCTGCCCAAAATTCCTTTTACATCGAAAGTGGCTTGGGGTTTTGTGGTCCCTACGCCAATGTTTCCCCCTTTCTCAAAGAAGAGGCGGGTTTCTGTCTTTGTTTCTGAAACAGGCTCTACAAAGCCAAGGCCCTGTGCACCGTCTTTTACAATTTCAATACCCCATTTGGGGAGGAAATCCTGTATTTTTTCTTTGAAACTTATTACACGGGTTGCGTCTTTATCTGTAATGTCCTTTCCTTCCGGAGAAAGGGTCAATCCATCTTTAAAATTTTTGGAAATACCGTCGTCAGCCTTGTTCAGCATAGAATCAATTAGGCTGCCAAAGTTACTTGCATTGGGTCTTTTACCATCACTAAAGAGGGATTTCAAACTTTGTCTATTTAATGGTTTTTGACTCATTGGTTTTTAGGATTTGTTCTTAAATTCAAAAACAGCATTGCTGGGATATTCTAAAACCTGATCTAATTCGTCGGGTTTAGAACTTATTTTTTTAGGTTTAGGTTGTAAAATGAAATCGGTTCCTATTTCCATATTGGCGATTCCTATATTAAAGACATTTTTGATATTTGGGTTTTTCACCACAGAGCTCACAACATGATGTTTCTTAACAGGATTAAGAATAGACCATGGCGTGGTAGCCTTTATTTCCTGAGCATCTATATAGATTCCCAAAGAAAAATCGTTTGCGCGTTTACGGATGATATGTTCGATGGACAAACTTTCAACACTTTTTACATAGTCCAATTTCTCAATGAAATTTCTTACGACTCTTGGGATTACCTTCCCTCCAATGCCTCCCATTCCATTATCAATATTTGAAATTGGAGACAGGAATTTTGATATTTCATCATTGATAAGATCTAAAAAATACCCTGCATTATCTTCTCGTTTTAAATTTATAACACATTTCACCAGGAGGTATTCCACATTTGGGTTTATTACTTCAATAGTAATAAATGGGCTGGCGAGCCTTTTTAGGTAATCTCTCATATAATTAAGAGTAGCCTTTTTAAAATAATACCGTTCGTCTGTGGACCATTTTGAGTTTAAAACAACCACCTTTACATTACCCGGAACCGGATGGAAACGTTTATCAAGATTGGTACATTTAACCAGTGCAACAGTATTGAATTTTTCTAGAAGTAGCCGTTCATAATCCCATGTACATACAGACCTGGATTTATGCCTTAGGCGTTCACTAACGCGCCCATAGAACTCTTCTTTGGTTTCCTCGAAAGTGCCGCCAAAAGAAGACCCCGGTTGCACAACCTTTTTAATGTCCGGAAGCTTACCCATAACCTTATTAATACTTTCCGGTTCCAGGTTTTTACCTATTACCAGCGGATCATTACTTGTGCAGGTGACTCGTACGGCATTGAAATAAATACCTTTTATCCTTGGATAATGCTCCGCATTCTTTTTGACAGAGATGCGTATCCAATACAGTTCTTCATCAGGCTTTTCTACTTTTGGAAGCCTGAGCTCAATAGTACCGGATTTTGTCAGACCATTGGTGCCATCCTTTAGAATTTCTTCATTCTCTAAAGGCACCCATTCGTCCAGGTCAAAATACTCCCATCTTAATACGGTGTCGTTAGGGATATTATTCGTTGATCCGGAGCGCAAAAAATAAAAGAACATTGTAATAACAATTGTTTCTTCAATACCTTTCAGGCCCATGACAAGATATCCTTCACTATCGTATTTTGGAAATAAGGTGTATTTGGTTACCCGATCGCCAATAATTGCAGGATCGACCCAAAAGGGTCGGATATGTACCAGTTCCCCTTTGTTTTTTTTGGAATCTTCAACATTAAAGAATAATGTATCCGTTGCCTTATAATTAACAGAAACTCCTTTTACTTTGGGAACAAAAGGTCTATTTGGATAAGGAACGTTTCGGTTATTCTTTGCATTATAGGTCGCTATCTCTGTAAAATCCTTTTGGTAGAGATCATGCCCAAAGCCAATTGAAGGCTCGGAAAGAGTAAGCTTAACAAAACCGCTTTGTGTATTAACAGTATATTCCAAAGGTTCCTTCAAACCAGGGTCCTCAGGGATCCCCATAGTGTTAAAACCTTTAAAATCAATACTGTTAGAGTCATCTAATAGAACACTTTCATATCCTTCCGGACTTAGACATTTGGTAGTGGTGAAGAGGTTATGATCGGGTACATTTTTTTGCTCCAAAGGCAACCAAAAATTGTTGGACAGGGCTGTAAACCGTACCTTGAAAGAGTCATTGGTTATGGTTTCGGAATATCCGTCATAATATGTATCAAAACCTCCAAAATCTAATGGCATATTCTCCCATTCCAACTGCACCTCCACAGCATTCACCTGTTTTTGAAACAATTCGGGTTTACCTACCATTAAATAAGAACCTACGGCCGGAAAAGGCCCGAAGAGATCGAATGATTTTCCCACTGGCATTTTCCCGAGATTATTATACAATGAAAGATTGCGCATCCTTTGTACATCAACATCGATTTTAATGGAATTAATTTCAACATCTTTTAAAAATGAATATAAGTAAACAGGGGCATAGTTGTTCAACTCTACTTTTATAGAAGGCCAGGATAAATTTTCTTCAATGGCAGTGCTTTTTTCTAAAGGAGGAGCACTATTTTCCAAAACAAGATGAATTGAAAAATTATTCTTTTGTTCATCATAGCTCACGGTATAATTTTCAAACATCAGCCAGCCTTTTTTACCTGTATAAGATATATTCAGGCCATCTTCAAATACAATGTCAATGGCTGTTTCAAGTGAGAGCTTCTTTGTATTCTGTATTTCTGCCAGTAACTTCCAAAAAGACTTTCCGGAAGTACTCTCTTCCATATTTACATGTAGTGTTATCTCCCTTTTACCTTCACTTAAAAGGAGTACCGGAGACCCTATAATAAATCCGATCTTTGCAATATGTTCCGGGTCTACATAGGAATCTTGAAGGCTGTCTTTATTTGCTCCAAAAACAAACCAATCGTTTCTTGTCTCCTGTACGTCTTTGCCTAAAGCGATCAATTTATTTTTGGATACGGAAGAAATTATTGGTTCTTTAGTCCCAACTCTAATGTATGGACTCGAACTAAAGAAAAATGTTTCCATTTCCATTAATTCTATATTATGAGCGACCAGATCTTCATCAGTTTCAAACAAGACTTCTGTTTTACTGCCAAAAAGCTTACCGGCAGATAGTTGAGTTCCCTTGCGAATTAATGAAGGGTTTTCTATTGTTGGAAGAAGGTTAAAACTAACAGTGGTTTTTGTTGGTTGTGAAGCATTTGGAGTTTGCTTGAGAATATCTTTGTAATAGAAGTCCAGATGTCTTTGGGATAATGTATTCAGTTTTTCCTGAACGGTCTTGAACAGTATGCCAAATGCAATATACATGGCATTGTGTGGCATGTGGGTGTTTTCTGCCACTAAACTATCTTTTAGAGCTTCTTCGGCAGCAATTTGAATATGAACGATCACTTTCTTAAACAAGTGTAGTGTTCTTTTAAAATCCAATTCATTACTTATATTAAGCATAATCGGAGTTAAGACAAATGTTGAGGTAAAACGTGCCATCATTTTACCGTACTCTTTTAGCCATTGTGTATTTAATTTTTCAATGATCGGTTTTTGGTCGTCCAAAACATGTGTTAAAGCATTCTTTATCTTATGTGCTAGTTTTGTTTCTCCAAATTTTAGTAACCTGTCGTGCCAGGCATTTATTTTGTTGTACCACTCCAATAAGTCACTGATAAGTCCGGGGGCAACGTATTCTTTTTTGGTAGCGTCCTGGTAGTCTTCGATCATACTTTCCAATCTTGAAGTTGGTTCATTGATGATAGAAACCATATACAGAACTGGGTCATCTTCTATTAATTTTCTCCAATTTCCATCTATTTCATTTTGAAGGTTATAATAATTGATCTTTTCAAGAAAGGAAGTTATATACCCCATTATTTCGGCAAACGACCGTTGATCGACCTGGAATGGACTATCCAGGAGATCATTGTTCCATCGTTTACTTCTTATAATGCCGTTTCTTCTTTCCATTACAATATGTCTTTTGTTTCTTTTTGACGGGTTTGCGTAACATGTTTATAGTAAACAAGAGGGATATCCGTTCCTTCAATTTTATAATAAGGAAATACGAGATTGAATCGGGTATTGGTCGTTTGGATCGAATAATCTATGTGAATATTAATAATACCTTCCAATTGTTTTTCAGTGTCGATAAGGATATCGTTAACTTCAATTCTGGGTTCGTATTTAATGATAGCAGACCGAATGTATTCTTTCAGGAAATGCATCTTGGTGTTTGAAATAGGGTCGAATAAATACCGCAGTAAACCACAACCGTATTCCGGTAGCATAACACGTTCACCCAGATTGGTATTAAATAATATCTCTAAAGACTGTTTAATATCATGCTCTCTTTCCACCATTTCTACTCCAACGTCCTCACTGGCATGAAATGTAGGCGGAAAGCTCCAGCCTCTTCCCAAAAAAGATTTGTTTATGTAGTTTGCGTCATCCATTAGTTTATATTTACTATTGTTCCTTTTACGCTCATTTGCCCGTCACTGGAAATAGAACATGAAGCACTTCCGGTGATACTGGTGGATTGATTTCCGGTAATGGAGACTGAACCGCCGGTATTACTAATTGACTGATCACCGTTTACCGAAACTGTTGCACCTTCAATCTTAACTTCCTGAGACGCTTTCAGCGTTAGGTTAGATTGGCTTTCCACAACAATACCACTATCGTTCATTTCTATCTTATTATTATTTTGATCGGTCACGGTAATGCCTTTATCTTCGTCACTAAAGACCATAGTATTGCCACCGGGTGTAAGAATGGTTATTATTTTTTTCTCTTCATCAAATTTCAATTGCATTTTACTTTGCGTAATAAGTGTTTTGATGGTGTTTTTTTCGTCTGGTGTTTCCGGAGCCGGAATGGAACTGCTAAAAACACTCCCCAGAATTATAGGAAACCTTGGGTCATCATTCATAAAACCAAGGATCACTTCATCATTTACTTCCGGCATAAAATATGCACCAAAGGTGTTTCCTGCATAGAAAGTGGAAAGTCTTGCCCAGACAGCTTCACCATCTGCTCCAAGAATTGGAATCTCAACCTGGACCCTGAATTCGTTATCGGGGTCTTCATATATTTTTTTTACAATTCCTGTTTGCAATCCTTTTACACCGGGAATCAAGCCAGAGGCTGCAGGGGCAACAACGGAATGATTCTCGACAAACCATTCGGGAGATAATCCTATTTTAACCTCTGTATTCCAGGTACCATCATTAATAGTATGTGTTACTCCGGATATATAGGCGTTTCCGTTAAATCGTTTCCCTAAGCATAACAACTTGATCGTAGAATTAATTTTTGCTTTTGAAGACCCTTGAAATGTTATGGAACCTTTAAACCGTGATAATCTCGATTTAAGGAGGGATGCATCTGCCCATACCTGAATATCTTCCTGCGTTACTGCGACCGATGTATTTAAGTTATTGGTTCCGGTTCCCAAAACATCTGCTAATGTAGACCCGGAAATATCGCCTTGCTCATTAACGGAAGGTTCACTGGCCGATGCATTAATAACCTTTTGTGTAGACATATCCCATGCATTCCCTTGAACACCCGTATACTGATAGGTAGCATCAATTTCACCATCGAACTCGATAATATCATAACCAAATTGAACTTGTAAGGCCGGGGTTTTGGAGATATCCGGTTTGCTTACTGTTAACTTACCGCTGTCTGTAATTACGATCATTCCATTGACCTCTGCTCTATTGACAATGAAATCCCAGTCTGTTGCGTAGTATTGAACAATTTCCTTATGTTCCGCTTTTGTTGACGATACAGAAGTATTAAGCCCATAATCGCCTGCAATTTGTTCCATTAAGGCACTGTCCTTAATGTTGGTAAAGATTGCATTCTTCTTATTTACAGTTAATTTCAATGCTTCGTCCTTACAAACAACATGAAGCATCGATCCACTTGAGCTATCTACTTTTATACTTTGCTTAACAACAATACCCTTAAAAACACTATCATTTTTGCTATGATACCCCAGTTTGATCTCAATTTTTGCGCCCGGCTTAAAAGTATCCGAATCAGTTACATCAAATGTTTGTTTTGCAGTATTTCCGTCGCGTATGGTAATTTCGGCTTCAGCAATCTTATTAACGTGTTGTTCCACCCGAATCCCTGTTATTTCATAGGTAGATGGTATTTCGGTGCCTCCGGACAGGATACTGAATGAAATAAGATTGGTTTCTTCTATTATAGGCGAAATTGGCATAAGACTTATTTTAAGGGTGGTAGATATAATTGTGTTCCGGGTACAAGGTTTCTGAAATTGACAATGTTATTAGCTTCTGCAACTTCCAGGTAATAGTTACAATCTCCATAGACATTATAACATATAAGAGGCAGGGTATCTCCTTCTTTTATTGTCATCATATGTGTTAGATCCGGAGACTTCTTATTTGCTTCTTTGGCAATGGTATTGGAATCACTGGCTTCTTCAAATTTTACAGATGTTTTTGCTCTTAGTGGTGTTCCATCAGGTTTAAATAATGTATAATTGATATCGAGGGACGTTAATTTACATTTAAAGACCAAAGACCCCCAGGATAGAATTAAATAATTGGGCTCATGAATATCTCCGTTGTAGTCGAAGCAAACCTTTTTAAAGCGTTGTATTTGAACTAAAACTGGTGTCATACTGGTCTTGATGGTACCTGTAGCATCAAAATAAATTTCAAAAGAAACAGACTCCGGAGGGATTCCCTTAAATTTTAAGGGTGCACCGGGTGCACCTTCGGAAGTAAGGTTGTTGTAGTTTACCTTATGATTATGGCTATAGGAAGCAGGATTTATTTCAACCGTACAGGACTTATAACCTTTCCCGAGGTATTTGTTGTTCTTATAAGCTACTATCTTCATCTTGTTCAAACCCATATCACCGCTCTTTATAATTATTCAGTTGTTTTTTAATTTCCTTTTTGCATTCCTTTAAAAGCGATTGCCTTATTTGGTGTATATCCAAATTTTCAGAGTTGCCCTGTAAAGGCTCTTCAATTTTCACTTTTATAAGTAGTTCTCTAATTTCAATAGGCATAATTAATAGTCAAATAGATTAACGAATTTGATTTTAAATTACTTTTACAGCTTCAAAATAGCTATACGAAAACTCTAGTGTTTCAATAAGCACTTCATTGTTCATGGAGTTCAGGTCGGATGCAGACCACTTAACCGGCCAGGCATCTACAAAGTTCCATGACTTAAGTGGTAAACCATTGGCATTTAGTAACGAAACGACAATAGTTTTTGGCCTTATATAAGTAGAAAGCCCACCACTAAATGTATCTTCACACCATGAGATCAAGGTTGAAGCCCTTGGGACCAGGCCCCGTTTAAGTACTAAGTTTGAATATTTTACAGAGGTAGGAACCCGATGCTTAAAATAATTGTTCCCACCTTCCGATATTTCTTCCGTATCCATCTCCATAGAGATTCCTGAAACTTCTTTGAATGAAGCATCTACCAAACCGGATACACCACCAAAACTTAGTTTAAAATAAAAGGCGACCGGAGGATAACCAAAATCCATTACCCTCCATTAGCGATTGTTAGCCCTTCGTGCGCAAGTTCGAGTGTTTCCACTGCGACTTCGTTAGCATCGGATTTAAGGTCTGTCCCTGTTATTTT
>JANQOS010000127.1 GCA_028285705.1 Altibacter sp. | reverse complement strand
TCTGAATTTATCCACGCCACTTGTTCCGGTTCCAAACACAATTCCCAGGTCCCAATGCGGCTCGTTTCCTTTTTCCGAAGGAGAAATTCCGGCATCCCGGAGCGCATCCATTCCGGCAATGACACCGTATAGAATTCCACTGCTGTTAAAGTTCTTGAGTTGTAACTCGGTTAGATATTCACGCTTCTTTGCTTCGGAAATAGCAGGGATACCCCCTATCTGACATGAAAAATTGAGTTCTTTTAGCTGTGGATAGTATTCAATACCGGATGCCCCCTTTTTAATGGCTTCAGTAAATTGGGGAATACCTACACCATTGGGTGCGACAACTCCTAATCCGGTGATAACGACTCTTTGTTTCATATCGCTTGAGGTACTATCATTCCACTAATGGAACCTTTACAAACAATTTCATCATTTTCATTAAGCATCTTCACCTTGCATTTCAATTTATTAAAACGGAAGTATTCTTTTTCTGAAAATATACGCACGGTTTCTCCCGGATATACAGCTTTGTAAAAATCCACCTCGTTGTGACTCAATGCAATTTGCATCTCTTCCGAAGCTTTTTCTGCCATTAAATAGATTCCCAGGCAAACCACCCCGATCTGCGCCATGCATTCCGTTAGAATCACACCCGGAGTTACCGGGTTTCCTTTAAAATGCCCTTTATAAAAGAATTCATCTTCCCGAAATCTATAACTACCTTCCACCCCATTTTCTGAAATGGCTTCAAGACTGTCAACAAAAAGAAATGGCCTTGTGTAGGGCAAAAGAGCCAGTATGTCTTTGAGCCCGTCCATTACCGAAGACTTTCCCCTCCATCTGCTTTTAATACGGTTCCATTGATCCACTGTGCTTCATCTTTACAAAGGAGGTAAACTGCATTGGCGACATCTTCGGGAGTCGTTAAGCGTTTAAAGGGGTTCCTCTTTTTCGCCATATCTGCAAGTTTTTCACTTCCGGGGATCATTTGAAAGGAAGCCGTTTGGGTTGTCCCCGCCTGAATACAGTTGGTAGTAAGCCCCAAAGGGGCAAATTCTACCGCCATATTTCTCATAAGAGCTTCCAAAGTAGCTTTGGCAGCAGAAACTGCTCCATAACCCGGCCATACTTTTGTACTGCCTTCACTTGTAAATGCAATATTTCTGGCACTGTTGGCAAATAGGCTGTGATCCCGTAGCGCATCTGTCCATTCATACCAGTTTGTACCCATGGCATGAATGGTAATATCCAGGTCTTCTTTGGATAGTGTCGTTGAAGCATCTCCCATCATTGCTTTCAGGCTACCTTTGGCAACACTGTGAAGTAGTAGTTTAACACCCTTTTTTGGTAGTTTTGACAGTACTTCAATCTGGGTTTCTTTCGACAGCGCATTCATATTGAATGTTAGCACTTCGCTTCCTTTTGTACGCATGTCGAGGACTTCCTTTTCAAGCTCCGGAAGGTTGCTTTTCCGGTCCCTGTGTACAATACAGATATTCATTCCGTGAGCAGCCAGTTTTTTGGCACTGGCTAGCCCCAAACCACTACTGCCTCCGATGATCAATGCCCAATTATTTTTAAATTCCGTATCCATATCAAAATTCCAGTAAAACACGCTGTGCCGAAAATCCGGGGCCAAAGCTCAACATTAATCCCAGGTCCCCTTTTGTTATTTCCTTGTCCATAAAACGTTCCAATACATATAGTACCGTAGCACTACTCATATTTCCATACAATTTAAGTACTTCTTTGGTATCATCAATATCTTTACCCAACTCTCCAAAAAGGCCCTCAGTTGTCTGTACGATCTTCTTTCCACCGGGATGGAATATCAGGTGGTCAATGTCTTCGATGGTCTTTCCGTTCTTCTCCAGGAACGGATGAATGATCTTCGGAAAGTGAGATGCGATCTGTTCCGGCACATCTTTATCGAGGATCATTTGCAGTCCCGTATTTACCAGTTTAAAGCCCATCATATGTGTTGCATCATAGAAATGATACATTTCTTCATCAATGATCTTTGGCCCGCTATCCGCTTCATTTGAAGAAAGTAATACACAGGCGGCTCCGTCCCCAAATATGGCGGCACTTACAATGTTCACCATGGAATAATCGTTTAGCTGAAAAGTCGCTGTCGGCGATTCCAACGCAATTACCGCGGCACGTTTTCCGGGATTGGCTTTTAGAAAATTCTTCGCATAGATAATTCCGGAAACCCCTGCGGCGCATCCCATTTCAGTAACAGGCAAACGCACTACATCCTGTCGCATATTCAGGTCATTGATCAAATAGGCATCAATCGACGGAATCATGATCCCGGTACAACTTACAGTGATCAGGAAATCTATATCTGTTGGCTTCCATCCGTTCTTATGCAATGCTTTTTCCAACGATAATTTCCCCAATTTCCTTACCTCCCGCACATAGACATCATTGCGCTCTTCAAAAGAAGAATTTAAAAATACTTCATGGGCATCCATAATGGAATAACGGCGGTCTACTCCTGCTCCTTCAAAGATCTTGAGTACCTTTCGGATAAAGCGGGGTTCCTGCCCTTGCAGCCAGCCTTCCACATAGGGAAGTATCTCGTCTGTACTACGAGTGTATGGTGGTAGTTGCTTTGCAACCGATGTTATCTTTACATTCATTCCCCTGTTTTAATGATCCATTGATACCGAAAGGCCCATTTCCATTGTATTGAGTATGACCTGAACTGCATTTTTTCCGAAAGTGCTTTCATCTCTCTTTTTTTAAATCCTCTAGCAATTGAAACAAGTCCGTCATGACGTGCAATTTTGGTTTTTACAAACACAAAGCTCATCAGTCTGAACAATCCAAATGCGATCTTGCTTCGGTGTAAGTCGTTCACTACAATTCCAACTTTCGCAACCCCAGCCAATTTGCCGAGCAATTCTATAATGGCATCATTGCTAAAATGATGCAAAAACAAACTACACAAAACAATGTCACATGGTGGTAGCGTAAACTCTTCTGAAAATACATCTATTTTTTTAAATGAGATATTTTCAAATGCTACAGACTTCTTTTTTGCTTCATCCAGGATAAATTGATTGGCATCTATTCCTATTAGTTCAAATCTAAACGAATGTTTATCAGCAAAATATGAACACTGCCGAAGCATTTCACCATCTCCGCATCCCAGGTCGACAATAGTATATGTTCTGTTTTTTGAGCCTTTTTTCAATAATTTTGAAATCCCGTTATGTGTTATATAATTACCTCCCAACCATTTGTTAAGGTTCTTTAGATCGGTTAGCAACAATTTCATCTCATCTCCCTGTAAATTGAGGTCATCCATGATCTCAACTTCTGTAGAGCGATATGTAGATGAGAATTTTACCATTTACAGTACATTTCCATGTGTGTGTTTAATGAGGTTTGGCACCAGTGCCGGAACTACTTTTGCAATTCTGAATCCTATAGATGTTGCGGCGGGGCGTAATAGCATATTTTGAATTCTCCTTCCGGTTCTCAATCGCTTTGAAAAGGTCTTCTGCCAGATATCTGTATATAATTGTTCAAGTTGAGACCTGTCGGCATGCCCTGTTTTATAAGCACTTAAGAACAGTTCTGAAAATAGTTTAGCGGCGTGTATTGCCATTGCCATTCCGTTTCCGCAAAGTGGATGAATGAGCCCCGCGCTGTCCCCTATCATAAAAATATGATTCGTTACGGGTTCCTTTTTCTGAAAGGAAATCTGACTAATGGTGAGCGGTTTATCAAAAAGTAGCCTGGCAGTACTGAAAAAATCTTTCAGATATGGGTTTTCCGAAAGAACTTGTTCCTGAAATGCTCCTATGGCTCCTACACGCTTAAAAGACTTGTATGTAGTTAGGTAACAAGCATTGACAGCATTGGTTTCGGTTTTTGACAAGCCGCAGTACCCTCCTTCAAAATTATGAAGGGCTACCGTATCTTCAGGAAAATCACACTCATAGTGTGCCTTCACAGCCAGCCAGGAGGATCGTTCCCGAATGAAATCTCGTTTCAGATTGATATCTATATTAGACCTTTTTCCGAAGGCCCCTACTACATAATGTGCCTTATAACGATTTTTGTTCTGTGTCTCTACAGTAAATATTTCAGAAGAAAATGAAACACTGCTTACAGTATCGAACACAACTTCCGCATGCTTCCGTAGCTCTTCATATAAGATATTGTCAAAACTATACCTGCTTATCCCAAAACCACCTAATGGAAGCTCAGTTTGAATAACAGCCCCGTTCTTACTGCTCATTTCAAATTTCGATATCTTTTTTGCGCCTTTTGCATATGGGTCGATCCCCAGGTTTTTCAGGTATTGGAGCACTTCATTTGATACATATTCACCACACACCTTATGATGCGGATAGGTATGTTTTTCGACCAATAGCACCTTACAATTGGCTTGTGACAGGTGCAAGGCGCAGGTAAGGCCTGCGAGTCCGCCACCAATGATCAATGCATCATATGTAATAAGGTCTGCCATATCTTAACTAAGATACGAAGTTTTATATGGCATAAAAAAATCCCATATTCTCAAAGAACATGGGATCTAAAAAAGATTGTGTTTTAAATTTTAGTTACCGTCTGCCTCATTTTGGGCATCTTCTATCATTTGTTCGTTAGGTACGATCACAATATTAGCT
>JANQOS010000128.1 GCA_028285705.1 Altibacter sp. | reverse complement strand
ACATAAAATACATAATACCTATGGAAATAACAATATCGAAGGTACTTCCGGCAATATTCTGAAGGTTATCAGAAAGCCATGAAGAAACTGCCGATACATCAATTTGAGAACTAAGGTTATATCCTAAGCGATTTTCCCAGACCACCAGCTGATCCTTAAATGCATCCACGACTTTTTCGGAATTGTTAACCGCATTCCCTATTTTATTGGTAAGCATAACAATAATTCCGGTTACCGGAATTAAGATTCCTACAAAAGAAAGGAGCATTAAAAAACCGGCTGCCAAGGCGGGGTTCCATCCTTTTCTAACCAATAGCACCATCCATTTACGCATCAATACGTAAATAGTAATGGCGCCTAAGACTCCCGAAAGGTAAGGGAGCATTTCCCTAAAGATAAGTCCGCCCATTATAACGATAAGGAGGAGGACCAGTATTTGCTGTATTATTGTTAAGCTAATGTGTTTCATAGTATATCATTTGGCAAATAGTTGCTCTACATCTTTAAACGCCTTAAACTCCAATGCATTTCCGGAGGGGTCTTTAAAGAACATTGTGGCTTGTTCGCCGGGTTGCCCCTTAAAACGGATATAAGGCTCAATAATAAAAGTAACTTTTTTTTCTTTCAACATTTCTGAAAATCGTACAAAAGTATCCATGTCCAGTACAACTCCAAAATGCGGAACAGGAACATCCTTTCCATCTACAGGGTTTAATATAACTTCTTCTGAAACTCCTTCTTTGTAATGTAATACCAACTGATGTCCAAAACAGTCAAAATCTACCCACAGTTCGCTACTACGGCCTTCACTAAATTCAAGTGTTTCACGATAAAAGGTACGACAAGCCTCTAAGTTGCTAACTGGGATTGCAAGATGAAAAGGGTTTAACTTTTTCATGAATTCTTACCTTTTAAATAATTAATACTTACCGTTGCCAATTCATTATTGGGGAATTTGGAAGAATGCCGTGCAATGGTTTTTAAGCCTATTTCTTCAATCACTTTCAGGAAAACATCCAATTCGAGTATGTACTGGTCAGAAAATCCATGTGTTGCATCGTAGGCGGTAACAGCTGTCTCTCCAATGTTCTTAGCAGCTATCTTTGGGTCAATAGTATGAAGTTCGATCAATAATAAACCAAACTTTTTAATGTAGGGAGCCCACTTTTCCAAATGTTCCTTTAAATTTTCTTCGACCATTAGATTAGACAATCGTATTCCACGACTAGCAAAGGCCCCGGTCGAGGTACTTGTTCTTGAAATATCTTTGATACCGGGTGGTTGCCATTGCCTGTTATGATCCAAAAAGGTGCGAACATTCAAGAGGTCACTTAATGAAATATCATAATTATTCATAATATCGTCCTCCAATTGTATGGGATCACCTATATCTCCCCAAATTACCTTTGCCCAAATATCTGCTTTCACCAAATTTGCCCGCGTCACTTTAAGAGCTGCCCTATTATAGTCTACACCCACCAGAAACAATGGATATTCTTCTAATAGGGGGCCGCGTAAGGTGCGTTGTTCTATTACTTCAAACAAATGAATTAGAAAGGCTCCATTTCCACAACCCATGTCCAAAATTCCCTTAGGCTGTTCATCTATGGGTTTGTTGAAAAGCGCAATGACTATTTCATCGATCTTTTTAAAATAAGCAGAATGAGCCCCGCCGCTTCCCCAAACATTCATTTCACGATCTACGTGAATTTCCGGAGAATTGGGTAACGAACTTCGCAGGATATTGGCATTTCCAAAGATCAATTCATCCACACGCCGAAATGTGGGAATATAGGATACCGTTACTCCGTAAGCCGAAGAACGGCGTGCAAAAAAGAGGCCTTTATTGGTAAATCGATAATTGCCATTTTTTTTACTGAACCATCCCAAAAAGGTGAAAAAGTCCAGAATCTTACTGAAGCTATCGGGGTCTTCATGGAATTCATCTGCACTAAAAGAAGCTTCCATGAAATATTTATGGAACATGCCGTCCATTCCTAAGAATACAGTGATGGGGCCTATTAAAACACCTTCAATATGTTTTGCTATTTGGGTTTCTATGTTACGAACATTTGATTTATCTGAAGAAGCGGCATAGGCATCATTTTTATATTTATTGAATATCCGGTTCAAAATTGTGAACTGTTCAATATCAAAACGGCGCGGATGGAACTCTTCTGAAACTTTCATGAAATGAACTACATCCTTATACAAGTCTGCTGAATTGAATGCAGCTTCACTTTTTTCATTTTTTGATAAGGTAACGGTTTGCAGTACATTATCTACCGTATATTCCAGCCATCCTTGTGAAGCCAGCATTCGTAAGGCTATATTCAGGTATCCTTCATTGGCATTAAAACGAGATGTAATTTCCGAAAGCAGGCACGAACCTTCCTTCAATAAAAAGTCAAGAACCCCTTTTCCTTTTAGGCTATAAGCAACAGGGGCAACGGCAATACCGTCCAGATGTCTAAATAATTCACTACGGTATTCCTTTTTTTCTTTGTTAGATAACATATCAAACTCTTAGTTATTAACTTCTATAAATTTTTCAACAAAAGCAGAAGTGTTGTTCTTTAATGTGGTAAGGGAATTTTCATCATGATAATCCAGATAGTGTGTTACAAAAATGATTCTGTCTTTAATAAGAATTGCATTCATGGATACTGCAGTGGTTTTGTCTTCACTTTCATTGGCGATCTTCATCAAGATCACCATAGTAGAAGAATTTGTATTTAATGTGTATTTTTCAATCAGTATGGGTTGTTCAATTGAGATATTATTTCTTAAAAAAGAGGGGGTTTTATTTACTTCTTCCATGGTCTTATCCAGAAATCCGTTTGTCATCATTGACATGATCTGCTTCATTTCAGAACGGGTCATGGTAAAATTTTTAGCGAGATTGGGAGCATAAACCTGATAGTAATCGTCGTAAGATACCTCTTCGATCTCATCGATTTTTTTATAAATGCTATCATTGATATAATATCCTAAAATAGTATTGTCAGGATCGTTGAACTGACTCAGGCGGGTTTTTATTTTTGGATGGGAGAAACATTCGGTCTGCCCATTGATCTTAGGAAGACAAATGCTGAGATCTCCAAAAGAAGCTTCACCAACACAATTTTTTACCTTAGTAACATGAGGTTCAGGGTTATTTTGAACACTGTTTTCTTTAACTTCAGAATTGTTCTTGCAACTTATGAAGAACAAAAAGGCCATACTAAGAAAGAATATTTTTTTCATTGTGGTTGGTTCTAATTTTGAAAGTTTAATTTACCATTATTCCGGGTATAAAAAAAACCTTCAAAATTTTGAAGGTTTTTCAGAAACTATAAATAAGTTATTTTCTAATCGTTATTGACCTCTACAATATCCCAGCCAACCATGAAGTATTTAAATGTTGCATCGTCCGGAATCTGGCTTGCTTCAATAGTAACACTTGGGTCGTATCTCAAATTTTCCGGAAGTTGTTTTTTGTCTATAGTTAGGAAAATATCGCTGTTTTCCAAAAATACTACTACTGCATTAATGGTGGTTTCAATATTTGCGATGGTATAATTATCCTTAACAAATTTAAAGGTACTGGCTTTGGTAAGTCCCTTTTCGGTTTTATAGCGGTCGTCAAAAATCTGGATGTTTGTTATTACCGATTCCGGGTCACTTTCGCTATTTGGAGATAATAACAAAAGCTTTTCGCCTCCTTTTTCATAGATCTCTACTTCGCCCTGGGTACCTAAAGCATCCGGAATAGGGTTTAGCTTTACAATGGAATCCTGGGCAAAGATCGAATCGATCTGTTTCATCTTTATTTCCTTGGTGAGATTGCCAATGGCTCCTTTTTTAATAAGAAAAGGATCTTTCTCTTTTCCACACTGTACAAACAATAGTGCTGTTAGCGCACCTAAAAACAGGGTCTTTTTCATATAAATCGTTATTCTAAGTTTTAACTATTAACGCATCATTTTTCCAAGTATTCCCAACACGCTGCGTATTACAGTTGGGCTTGTTAATGTTTTTACCAATGTACTTTGCCTGGTGCTTCTTCTACGGGAAGAGGTTCTTCGTGAAGAAGAACGATTTGCAGCCTCTCTTTCTTTTTTGGCTTTTTCTTTGGCTTCTTCCTTTTCTGCTATTTCGATCTTTTTATTTAATAGTTCGTAAGCACTTTCACGATCTATCTCTTCATTGTATTTCTTGATGAGCCTGGAATTATCTGTTAGGTCCTTTAACTCGTGATCTTCCAAAATGTCCATCCGTGACATAGGAGCTCGAAGCATAGTAGCTGCAAGTGGTGTTGGAATCCCTTTTTCATTTAATGCAGAGACCAGGGCTTCTCCAATTCCCAAAGAAGTTAAAACTTCATCTGTTTTGTAGTAATCGGACAATGGATAGTTCTCTGCAGTCAATTTGATTGCTTTTCGGTCCTTGGCAGTGAAAGCGCGCAGTGCATGCTGTACTTTTAAGCCTAACTGGCTTAACACAGCATCTGGTACATCGGTCGGGTTTTGAGTCACAAAATACAATCCTACCCCTTTTGAACGAATCAATTTTACTATGCTTTCAATCTGACTGAGCAAAGCTTTGCTTGCTTCCTTAAAGATTAAATGAGCTTCATCAATAAAAATGACCAGCTCCGGCCTTCCACTATCACCTTGTTCCGGAAAGGTCGCGTAGATCTCTGCTAATAGTGAGAGCATGAAAGTAGAAAACAACTTAGGCCTGTCTTGAATATCGGTAAGGCGCAAAATGTTGATGTAACCCATTCCATTCTCATCTATGCGAAGCAGGTCATCGGTATCAAATGATTTTTCGCCAAAGAACAGATCTCCGCCTTGTTGTTCTAATTCTACTACTTTTCTAAGAATTGCTCCGGTAGATGTTGTTGAAATACGGCCATAGTCTTTTGCCAATTCAGCTTTTCCTTCATCTGTGGAATATTGCAATATTTTCTTAAAATCTTTCAGGTCCAATAAAGGAAGCTTATTGTCATCACAATATTTAAAGATCACCGAAACGATACCGGACTGTGTTTCACTCAGGTCCATGATCCGGGAAAGTAGAACAGGTCCAAACTCACTTACCGTCGCACGCATGCGTACGCCTTTTTGTTCGGAAAGGGAGAGAATTTCAACAGGAAATTTTTTGGCTTCAAACGGAATCCCGATCTTTTCATGACGTTCATCAATTTTAGGGTGTCCCGGGCTGGGTTGGGCAATTCCGCTTAGGTCTCCTTTCATATCCATTAAGAGTACCGGAATTCCTTTTTCTGAAAGGTTTTCGGCAAGTACTTGCAATGTTTTTGTCTTACCGGTACCTGTAGCACCCGCTATAAGTCCGTGACGGTTCAATGTTTTTAATGGAATTTTTACCAAAGCGTTTGTAATGGTCTCTCCATCCAGCATTGCAGCACCCATAGTAATGGAATCTCCTTTAAAGGTATTTCCAGCAGTTATATGATCAAAAAAAACCTGTTTGTCTGCCATCTTTAAATTTTTGCTAAAAATAGGAATTGTAGATAAGCTATTGAAATATTATAACAAATATGTTTTTAACCTCATACAGCTTTTAATGGTTTTTACAGCTATGATCTAGCTTCTTTTTTCAATATAGAAGTTTGAAGAACCCGTAGAACGCAATGTAGCGGTGTTATTACTTCCGCTTCTAATGATCTGAACAGCGACGACATCATTTGCAGTGATATCTATTACTTCATTTATATGCAAAGACGTTTCTTCATGGCCGCTATTTCTTCTTATATAACCTGTTGACCCAAATGTTCCAACTTGAGTGCCATTAACTGTTAAATAGATCTCAGGTGCCTTTCTTGAAGTGGTGGAAGTACTTAGTATTGAAAGGTTCACAACTATTTTATACCGGCCCGTTTCCGTAACCTGTACAGTATTTCCCGATACTATAAAAAGAGAGGTATTATCATTCCACTCTTCAGTACCAAAGATTGGAGCATCTATTGCTATTGTAGTGTTAATATTGCTACTTGTATCTGAACTGTTATATTTTAATGACTGCCCTACTTTTGAACAATTTGCAGTTTCAGAATTTATAACATCCCAAACAGGTACTGCGGAGGTTCCGGAATTGATATTTAAAGTGTTCGAATCTGTATTATAGATAATTAATCCATTAGCGGGCATGGATATCGTTCCTCTTTCAACCGTACTTAACTGTGGAAACAGGACCCCTTGCGTAGTGGATGCACTTTCAAGAATGGAAGAGTGGTCTACCGTTACAGTCCCAATACCAACTTGAGCCATTGCAACTGTGTTTATTATTACAATAATTGATACAAAACAGTACCTCAACATCATAATTTCTTTTCAATAAAAAAGTTAGAACTTCCTGTAGATCTCATGTTTACCGTATTAGAGTTTGCAGACCTTGAAATATGAACTGTAATGATGTCATTGGCAGTTAGCTCAATGATCTCCCGCAAGTGTAATGAAGCTTCTTCGTGTCCATTATTACTACGTATATAGCCGGTTGATCCATACGAGCCAATAGCTGTTCCGTTAACAGCCAGGCGAATCTCCGGGGCATTTCTGTCGTTCGTTGTCCCATTTAACAGAGATACATTGACGATTATTTCATACCTCCCGGTTTCGGTCACGGTAAGTTGATTTCCGGAAACAACATAGAGTACAGCATCGTCATTCCATTCCATGGTTCCGAAAATGGGAAGATTAATAGTACTGGAAGGGTTTACATTTGTAGTAGTATCTGTATTCGAATACTTCAAAGAATCTCCCACAGAAGCCAGAGAAGTAGGTGTTAAACTAAGTGCCTGCCATATGGGAGTAGCAGAATTATTGGAATTGAATTGTAATTCGTCGGAATCTGTATTGTAAATTAACAGGCCATTGGCTGGAGAACTAATGAGATCCCTTTGTGCTTTAGTCATTCTGGGAATTAGAATTCCTTTATCGGAAGCCGAAATATCCAAAATGGAAGAAGCATCTGGAGATGTCGTGCCAATTCCAACCTGCGCGGTTAGAATAGTTGTCACAAACAAAAATATCGGTGAAAAAATTAGACTCTTCATTTTAAAAACTATTTTTGCATAATAGTTTCAATGAAGACAGCGGGGAGTTATCTAACATTTTTATTCTTCTTTTGGGTTTTTCAAAAATATAAATAAAATCCTTACATGAAATACGTGTATACTCTTAGATTGTACGTATATAGGCGGTTTTCGATAAAGTGAATAGAAAAACAGATTTGAAGTATATGTTGGTAATGTACGTATGAAGATTCAATATAAAATATGCAGAAAGAAACAGAAGTTTTAGTAAATAAAGGAGAAATGCTACCGTTGATGGAAGCTTTTTATACTATCCAGGGAGAAGGGTACCATAAAGGAACTGCAGCTTATTTTGTGCGGATTGGTGGTTGTGATGTAGGTTGTCACTGGTGCGATGTGAAAGAAAGCTGGAACGCGACTTTGCATCCTCCTACCAAAACCGAAACGATTGTTCAAAATGCCTCAGCTTATTCCAATACAATAGTAGTGACGGGGGGCGAACCACTAACATGGAATATGGGGCCACTAACAACATTGTTAAAGGAAAAAGGGATGCAAATTCATATTGAAACCTCCGGAGCTTATGAACTCACAGGGCAGTGGGATTGGATCTGTTTATCGCCAAAGAAAGTTAAACTGCCAAAGGCTGAAATTTATAGTAGAGCAAACGAACTTAAAGTAATCGTTTATAATAAAGATGACCTGCGTTTTGCTGAAGAACAAGCGGCTAAAGTGAATAAAGACTGTATTTTGTATTTACAACCCGAATGGAGTAAAAGGGAAACAGTAATACCGTTGATCGTAGACTATGTAATGAAGAACCCCAAATGGAAGGTGTCACTGCAAACACACAAGTATTTGAATATTCCATAAAAAAAAGCGACTAGAAAGTCGCTTTTTTTATAAATGATTATAGGATTAAAGGCTCTTAAAGGGAACTTCAATATATGTATTGTCCCAGCCAATCATTAAAGTGGTTCCGTTATTATCCGGGCGAAACACCATAGAAAGTGATTCGGTAGGTGCTGCTGCATCTTTTGCCGGCACATTAATGCGTGCAACATCTTTCTCCTTTTTGTAGCTATAAGACCCCCAGACATTGGTGTCGCTGTTAATAATAACGGTCCAGTTTTCTTTTCCGGGGATTGTATACAATGTATAGGTTCCGGCTTTTAGCTTGGTATCGCCTAACATCATTGTTTTGTATAATGTTAGTTCGGTTGCTTCATTAGCTCCGGTGCGCCAAACTTTATCATAAGGAACCAGATTTCCAAAAATAGTACGCCCCTTTTTTGAAGGGCGGCTGTATATAACTCGGGCCATGGGAGGTGCATTTCTTTCTGCACGGGCCATAGATAGGTCCATAGGACTGGCATCCATTTTAGGAAAGGATTGAGCTTGTGAGGTTTCTGTTGTAAAAAGTACGGCAAATGCTAATGCAATACCTGCGAGAGTTGTTTTCATGTGTTTAATTTTTTTGAGAGATAAATATACCTGTAAAATGACTTGTATAAGGTTAAAATTATGATAAAATAGCTCCTGACGGGTAAGAATTAACACTTTGCCTTTCCGTCATTTTTTAGTTTATTTTGATGAACTTTTCTATCGGTATTTTTTTCACAAAAATTTGTTAATAACTTCACGCTTAAAAAACTCCTAATCCCTTTATTTTATTGGTGGTTTTGTTATATTTGTTCGTTACGAAAAATATGGAAAAAACAACCTGATTTTATATGAGCGAAGAACAAAAAAAAGGGAACTACGGAGCCGATAGTATTCAAGCGTTAGAAGGAATGGAACATGTGCGCATGCGACCATCCATGTATATTGGAGATGTTGGCGTACGAGGATTACACCATTTGGTATATGAAGTAGTAGACAACTCCATTGATGAAGCGATGGGAGGCTACTGTGACACAATAGATGTTTGGATCAATGAGGACAACTCTATATCGGTAAAAGATAATGGTCGTGGGATACCTGTTGATATACATAAAAAAGAAGGAGTCTCTGCCCTGGAAGTCGTTATGACAAAGATCGGTGCCGGAGGAAAATTCGATAAAGATTCCTATAAAGTATCAGGTGGATTACACGGGGTTGGAGTTTCTGTGGTAAATGCCCTTTCCGAAAGTTTAAAAGCAACGGTACACCGCGATGGGAAAATATGGGAGCAGGAGTATGAAAGAGGAAAGACCATGTATCCTGTTAAAGCTGTTGGGAAAACAGATTCCAGAGGTACAACGGTAACCTTTAAGCCGGATCCTCAGATCTTCCAGCAATCCCTGGAATATAACTACGACACCCTTGCCAGCAGGCTTCGTGAATTGTCCTTTTTGAACAAAGGAATTACAATCACATTAACCGACAAACGCCAAAAAGATGAAAAAGGTGAAATCCTTACTGAGAGCTTTTACAGTGATGAAGGGCTGAAGGAATTCATTCGTTTTCTGGACGGTAACCGTGAACCTTTAATTGCCGATGTTATTTCAATGGAAGGCGAAAAAAATAGTATTCCTGTTGAGGTGGCAATGGTATATAATACTTCGTTCAATGAAAATTTACACTCTTACGTAAATAATATCAATACACATGAAGGAGGAACACACCTTTCCGGTTTTCGCAGAGGTTTAACCACAACATTAAAAAAGTATGCGGACTCTTCCGGAATGTTGGACAAATTGAAATTTGAAATTTCCGGAGATGATTTTCGTGAAGGATTGACCGCTATTATTTCAGTGAAAGTTGCGGAGCCTCAGTTTGAAGGCCAAACAAAAACAAAACTGGGAAATCGCGAAGTTACCGCAGCAGTAAGTCAGGCAGTTTCCGAAATGCTTGAGAATTATCTGGAAGAGCACCCGAATGATGCAAAGACCATTGTACAGAAAGTTATTCTGGCTGCACAGGCACGTCACGCTGCACGTAAAGCACGAGAGATGGTACAACGCAAGACAGTAATGAGCGGTGGCGGATTACCCGGAAAACTCTCAGATTGCTCAGAACAGGACCCGGAAAAATGCGAAGTATTCCTTGTGGAGGGAGACTCGGCAGGGGGAACTGCCAAACAAGGCCGTGACCGTAATTTTCAGGCTATTTTACCGCTTCGTGGTAAGATATTGAATGTGGAGAAGGCGATGCAGCACAAAGTCTTTGAAAATGAAGAAATACGTAATATTTTCACAGCATTAGGAGTGACTATAGGTACCGAAGAGGATAGCAAAGCATTGAACCTTGAAAAACTAAGATACCATAAAGTAGTGATCATGTGTGATGCGGATGTGGATGGTAGCCACATTTCTACTTTGATATTGACGTTTTTCTTCCGATATATGAAAGACCTGGTAGAAGCCGGCTATGTGTACATTGCAACTCCACCACTTTACTTACTGAAAAAGGGAGCCAAAAAAGAATATGCATGGAGCGATAAGGAGCGCGATGAGATCAATGAAAAATTTGGAGGAAGTGCATCTATACAACGTTATAAAGGTCTTGGGGAGATGAATGCTGAACAATTATGGGACACTACAATGAACCCCGATTTTAGGACACTTCGCCAGGTAACCATAGAAAATGGTACAGAGGCAGATAGAATATTTTCCATGCTAATGGGGGATGAAGTACCTCCTCGACGTGAATTCATCGAAAAGAATGCAGTTTATGCCAATATTGATGCATAGAACCAATTGATATTTAAAACGAGCCCGAAATTTTTTTCGGGCTCGTTTGTTTTTACTTGTATTCTTATATCATTTTAAAACAGATAATTGTACTTTTGCAATTCTTAAATAATCATATAAACCTAAATATTTTATAATGAAAGTAACAGTTGTAGGAGCAGGCGCAGTAGGTGCAAGTTGTGCCGAATATATTGCCATCAAAAATTTTGCCAGCGAAGTAGTTTTACTGGACATTAAAGAAGGATATGCCGAAGGAAAAGCGATGGATCTAATGCAAACGGCTTCACTAAATGGATTTGATACACGAATAGTTGGTACTACTAATGACTATAGTAAGACTGCAGGAAGTGATATTTGTGTGATCACAAGTGGAATTCCACGTAAACCCGGAATGACCCGTGAAGAATTGATCGGTATCAATGCCGGAATTGTAAAAACAGTTTCTTCCAGTTTAATTGAGCATTCTCCTAATACAATTGTAATTGTTGTAAGTAACCCAATGGACACCATGACCTATTTGGTGCATAAAACCACCAATCTTCCTAAAAATAGAATTATCGGTATGGGAGGAGCATTGGATAGCGCACGTTTTAAATACCGTCTGGCAGAAGCTTTAGGTGCGCCAATTAGTGATGTGGACGGAATGGTAATAGGAGGGCATAGTGATAAAGGAATGGTTCCTTTAACGCGTTTGGCAACCAGAAATAGTGTGCCTGTTACTGAATTTATTTCACAGGAACGCCTAGATCAGGTTAAGGAAGACACCAAAGTAGGTGGGGCCACACTTACAAAATTATTGGGTACCTCTGCCTGGTATGCTCCTGGAGCTGCAGTTTCCGGATTGGTACAGGCGATCGCATGCGACCAGAAGAAAATATTTCCTTGCTCCACCATGTTGGAAGGTGAATACGGATTAAATGATATTTGTATTGGTGTTCCCGTAGTATTGGGAAGAAACGGAATAGAAAAAATAGTTGCCATTGACCTAAATGATGCTGAAAAAGCACATATGCAGGAAAGTGCCGAAGGAGTTACAAAAACCAACGGTCTGCTGGAACTTTAAATTATTTTTTTGAAACTGAACCAAAGACCGCTATATGCGGTCTTTTTTTGTTAAAGAATTAAAAAGAAAATAATTGTCTTTTCTTTTTTGAAAACCTATATTTGCACGTTTTTAAAACTATTTAAACATCCATTAGAATGCAAAATAAAGGACTAATTACAGTATTTGCTATATTATTTGGATTGGTAAGTTTATACCAACTATCCTTCACATATATTGCAAACAAGGTTGAAGATGATGCAAAAGTGTTTGCAGACAATAAATTCCCGGCAGATCAACCTGAGGAAAGAGACATTGCAGAACTTCAATATTTAGACTCTTTAGCCAAAGAGCCTGTCTTTTTAGGGATTGATTACAAAACTGCTAAGGAAAAAGAACTTAACAAAGGTTTGGACCTGAAGGGAGGGATCAATGTGATCCTTCAGATCTCGGTAAAGGATATCTTAAGAGGATTGGCCAACAATTCTAAAGATGCTGCATTCAATCAGGCGTTAGCAAATGCAACCGAACTTCAGAAAAGTAGCCAGGATACTTACTTAGAATCTTTTTTCGAAGCATTTGAAGCCCTTCCGGGAGATAATAGATTAGCCTCTCAGAACATATTCTTCAACAAAAATTTGGAGGGTGAGATAGAAGCCAGCATGACCAATGATCAGGTAAAGACCAAGATCGAAGATAAAATTGATGAGGCCATTACCTCTGCATTCGAGGTATTAAGAAAACGTATCGATAAGTTTGGGGTAACACAACCTAATATTCAACGTTTAGGAAAATCTGCTCGTATCCTGGTAGAATTACCCGGAGCAAAAGATATTGAACGAACCAAAAATCTATTGCAGAGTACTGCTCAGTTAGAATTTTGGGAAGTATACAAAAGCGAGGAAATGTCAGGCTTTATCATTCAGGCAGAACAAGTAGTAAAAGATCTTACTGTTACTGAAACCCCTGAAGAAGAAGTGCAGGATACTACTGCTACCGAAGATGACGAGATCAATGAACTGCTAAAAGGAGAGGATGCTGAAGAAGCGGAAATCGCAACTGAAAAAGATAATCCTATACAATCAAAAATGATATCCGGCGGATTTCAGGGAAGTCCTGTTCTTGCTACTTTCCCCTTAAGGGATACGGCTGTAATCAACAGCTATTTGCGTATGCCTCAGGTAAGAGCTTTATTGCCTGCCGACCAGCGCAATACAAAATTTGTTTGGGGAAAACCGGAATATAACGATGTTGCTTTAGAAGAAGTTACAGGCTTATATGCTTTAAAAGTGGGCCGTGATGGTGAACCACCTCTGGGAGGAGCTGTAGTTGTAGATGCGCAACAATCTTATGACCAGGTAGGCCGTGTGGCTGTAGATATGCAAATGAACGGACGAGGAGCTAAGATCTGGGAAGAAATGACAGGTAAGGCTTTTAACACTCAAAGCCAAATTGCAATTGTATTGGATGACATTGTATATTCTGCACCCGGAGTAACGTCAGGGCCTATTTCCGGAGGCCGTAGTTCTATTACCGGAGATTTTACAATTACTGAAGGACAGGATTTGGCAAATGTACTGCGTGCAGGTAAATTACCGGCTTCAGCAGAAATTATCCAGGGAGAGGTTGTTGGTCCTACTTTAGGTCAGGAAGCTATTGACAGCGGAATATTCTCTTTTGTTCTGGCATTGGCCTTCGTATTACTTTGGATGATCTTCTACTATGGGAAGGCAGGTCTTTTCGCAGACGTTGCACTGGTAGTGAACATCTTATTTATATTTGGAATCTTAGCAGGATTAGGAGCCGTGTTAACACTTCCTGGTATTGCAGGTATTGTTTTAACCATTGGTATCTCGGTAGATGCGAACGTACTTATATTTGAACGTATCCGGGAAGAACTTGCCAAAGGAAAAGCTCAGAAAGACGCTATTAAGGATGGTTTCAATAATGCATTGTCCTCTATCTTAGATGCGAACATTACTACAGGATTAACAGGTCTGATCTTATTGGTATTTGGTACCGGGCCTATAAAAGGATTTGCAACTACATTATTAATAGGTATTCTTACCTCTTTATTCACTGCGATATTCATCACAAGATTATTTATTGACAGTTATACTAAGAACGGAAAACCATTACCGTGTTCAACCTCGTTTACAAAGAACTTATTTAAGAACGTGAATATCAATTTCCTAGGAAAGCGTAAGATCGCTTATGTAATTTCAGGAATCTTGATCCTTATAAGTTTAGGTTCCTTATTTACTGTTGGATTAAATCAAGGTGTGGATTTTGTTGGAGGACGTACCTACACAGTTCGTTTCGATCAGGATGTAGATGCTCCTAAAATTCAGGAAGAACTTATTGCTGTATACGGTAGTGCCGAAGCAAAAACATATGGAGGGGATAACCAATTAAAGATCACTACCAAATACAAAGTAGATGATAGTGGCGCTGAGGTTGATGAAGAAATTGAAAGAATGCTTTACGAAGGACTAAAATCGCACCTTCCTTCAGATATGACCTATGCAGATTTTACAGCAGATTCAGAAGGAAAAGAAGTGGGTAGAATGGAGTATTATAAAGTAAGTCCTACTATTGCAGATGATATCAAAAAATCATCTTTCTGGGCTGTATTGGGCTCTTTGATAGTAGTATTCCTGTATATCTTATTACGATTCAGAAGATGGCAATTTAGTTTAGGTGCCGTAACGGCAGTATTCCATGATGTATTGATAGTATTGGGTATCTTCTCATTAACGTACAAGATCATGCCGTTCAATATGGAAATCGACCAATCTTTTATTGCTGCGATATTAACTGTAATTGGATATTCATTGAATGATACCGTGGTAGTATTTGACCGTATTCGTGAATATTTTAACGAACATTCCTCATGGAAGATGAACCGCGTTATTAATGCAGCTTTGAATAGTACATTAAGCCGTACATTAAATACCTCTATGACTACATTAATAGTATTATTATGTATCTTCTTCCTGGGTGCGGAATCTATCCGAGGATTGATCTTTGCATTGATTGTCGGGGTGTTGGTAGGTACATATTCATCATTATTCATTGCAACTCCGGTAATGTACGATACTGTTAAAAAGAAAGGAATTGACCTTACAGATAAAAAGAAAGAAGTTAAAACAGAAGAATAATCAATTTACTTCTTTGTAATATAAAAAAAACCCTTCACTACTTGCGAAGGGTTTTTTATTGAAACAGAATTAGGTTTTCCTGAGCACTATTTTGGTGTTTTCTTCCAATCAATTTTATCACCATTCTGAAGGCCCCATAGATCACTTAGGCCCGCATTAACCTCTAAAACATAAAGAGCAGGAGCATTAGATGGTAATGAAGCTTCGTTGAACGGCTGTGCATTTTTTTGAATGCTTACAATTTCATTTTTACTGTTAATAAAGATAATGTCCAATGCAAACTCTGTGTTCTTCATATAAAATGAACGAGGCCTTTCATCTTTAAAAACAAATAACATTGCCTGATCTGAAGGCATGGATTTGCGATACATTAAACCGGTTTCGGTTTGATAGGCATCATCTGCAATTTCAATATCCAAATGTGCCACCACCGAATCATTATCGGCTTTCAGTAAGCTTAGTTCTCCCTCTTTTGTAAAAGTGACTTCTTTTGTTAGCACTTTCTGTTCGACTTTTTCTTTACAACTGCTAAAAGACAGTACAGCACTTACTAAAGCAATAGGTATCCAGACTCTTTTCATGAGGAATGTTTCTTTTTTGAAGATTGGAGCATTATATAGGCACCAATTAAAATAAAAGGTATGCTTAACCATTGACCGGTATTCAGGAACCACTCGGCGCGATCATCAACCTGTGCTTCTTTTACAAATTCTACTATGAACCGAACTGTCCAGAGCAATATTAAGAACAATCCAAAAATGTATCCCAGGTAGTTTCTCTTATTCGTTTTCCAATAGACATACCAAAGGATCAAAAACACGATAATATACCCTGCAGATTCATACAGCTGTGCAGGGTGGCGCGGAAAATTTTCCCCCAATTGTTTAAAAACAACTCCAAAATCACTTTGGGTCGCTTTCCCAATGATCTCCGAATTAATAAAATTACCAATGCGAACAAAGATAGCGCCACATGCTACGGCAATTACAATTCGATCCAGGATCCAAAGTACAGGCTTTTTTAAAACCTTCTTACTATATATGAACATGGCTATGATAATTGCAATAGCTGCACCGTGGCTGGCTAATCCTCTAAAGCCGGTAAATTCGAATTCCGGAACTGTTCTAAAGGGAAGAAATATCGAAAGAGGGTCTTTGCTGAAAATTTCCGGCTCATAAAAAATTACATGTCCCAATCTGGCACCAACTAGTGTAGCAATAACCGTGTAAATAAAAAGACTGTCTAATTTTTCTAAAGGAACCTCCTCATTTTTAAAAATACGTTTCATGATAAACCACCCGAGCGTAAATGCTACCACAAACATTAAACTGTAATAGCGAATCATAAAAAATCCAAGATCGATACCTTCGCTGGGGTCCCAAACAAAACTTAAATAATGCATACTGTCTTTTTAAAAATGCAAGTAAAGATAACAAAAAGGGTAACGGAAATTTTACGCATTTATTTATTTTCTTTTTCTGAAGGAGGGACAGGGTCGTAACCGCTTCCTCCCCAGGGGTGGCAACTTCCTATACGTTTTATAGCCATCCAGCCACCGCGAAACAATCCGTGCACCTTTAGGGCTTCAATGGTATAATGTGAACACGTAGGCTCATACCTGCAGGTAGAAGGAAAAAGCGGAGAAATAAGTTTTTGGTACCCACGTACCAGAAGTATGAACGGGTATGTGAGTATTTTTTTCAAATAGCCTTAATTTATTGAGAACGATGTACCGTCTTTTCCGTCTTTTAACTGAATACCAATTTCCAATAATTCATCCCGAATGCGGTCACTGGTTGCAAAATCTTTGTTGGCGCGGGCCTGATTTCTCAAGGCGATCAATAATTCAACAGTTTCACCTAGTTTATTGCCATCATTAGTGTTTTCTGAAGCAGTATCTACAAGTCCTAAAACGTCAAAGATAAAGCTGTGCATAGTAGCTTCTAACAGCTGAATATCAGCCTCCGTAATGGTCGCGCTACCGTCTTTTATAGAATTTATGAACTTGGCACCTTCAAATAACTGGGCGATAAGGACCGGGCTGTTAAAATCATCATTCATAGCATCGTAACAGGATTGCTTCCATTGAGTTACATTAAAACTACTCTTGTCAGAAGCCGAAAGCGAAGAAATATTGTGGTAAGCTTCCATCAGCCTGTTAAACCCTTTTTCCGAAGCTAATAATGCCTCGTTTGAAAAGTCAAGAATGCTCCGGTAGTGTGCCTGATACATAAAAAATTTGGCCACTGTAGGTGAAAAGGCCTTGCTTAAGACATCGTTCTCTCCCGAAAATAATTCATTGGGTAAAATATTATTTCCGGTAGATTTCGCCATTTTTTTACCGTTTAACGTCAACATATTGGCATGTAGCCAATAGTTAACCGGAGATTGCTTTGTGGAAGCTTCAGCCTGAGCAATTTCACATTCGTGGTGTGGGAACTTTAGGTCCATTCCGCCGCCATGAATATCAAAATTATTTCCCAGGTACTTAGTGCTCATTGCCGTACACTCCAAATGCCATCCGGGGAAACCGTCACTCCATGGCGAAGGCCAACGCATAATGTGTTGAGGTTCGGCCTTTTTCCAAAGAGCAAAATCCTGCGGGTTTTTCTTTTCAGACTGAGCCGCCAACTCCCTGGTGTTGGTGATCATATCTTCA
>JANQOS010000109.1 GCA_028285705.1 Altibacter sp. | reverse complement strand
ATATTCATGGCGATGTGGATTTCGACCGCTTTAACGGAACACAAAATGACCTGAAGCTATTTATTGCAAACGATGGAAGTATTGAAAATTAATTTTTTCATTTTTTTACGCAACCCGTGTACAACCTTCGCATCTTACTAAAGTAAAAGAGATATTATGACAACGTTTTTTATTGTATTGGGGGGGCTACTTGTAACAAATTTCTTATTGTTACAATTTAGTTGCAATGACGTTTCAGAACGTGAAGTTCCTGAAGAAGAATAGATTACCCACTAACATTATTTTTACTCACTATCCTATCTCACCAGTCAATAGGTTCCTTTCCATTTTTTTCCAAATAACTATTTACTGCACTAAAATGTCTATTGCCAAACCAATAACCTCTATTGGCACTGAGTGGTGATGGATGACCACTTGCCAGAATCAAATGTTTTGAACTATTGATCTTTGCGCCTTTCCGCTTTGCATAACCACCCCATAATAAAAAAACCAAACTTTCCCTTTTTTCTGAAAGTTTTGCTATAACAGCGTCTGTAAATTCTTCCCATCCTTTATTTTGGTGACTTCCGGCCTGATGCGCACGAACAGTTAGTGTAGCATTCAACAACAAAACACCTTGATCTGCCCATCTTTCCAAATTTCCGCTTTCCGGAACTGCCTTTTGTACATCTGTTTTAATTTCCTGAAAAATATTCAATAAAGATGGGGGCTTGGGAATTCCATCCGCAACCGAAAAACAAAGCCCATTGGCCTGTCCGGGACCATGATAGGGATCCTGCCCTATAATTACCACTTTCACTTTGTGAAAAGGCGTATGGTCAAAAGCCGAAAATATCTTCCTTCCGGGAGGAAAACAACGGTATGTAGTGTATTCGGCTTTAACAAATTGTATTAATCTTTTAAAATAATCTTTTTCGAATTCGTCCCGGAGTTCTTCCTTCCAACTCGACTCTATTTTTACATCCATTATTAGTACTTTTGTGCATCAGAAGCGTAAAATTACAAGAATAAAAGGGAATGGTCCGTATTGATAAAAAAACTTTGGAAGATTTAGAGTTCTCTTCGGTTCTACAACAAGTTTCAGACTTTTGTATTACCGAACCGGGAACAGAAAAGTCATTATCCATTGTGCCTTTTAAAGATGCAGAACTCATTGCTCCCGAACTACACCGGGTAAAAGAATTCACTGCATCATTTGAAGGTGATAATCCTATTCCCAACCACGGATTTGAACCTGTTTTTAAAGAACTTCAGTTATTAGACATAGAAAATAGCGCCCTGGAAGTTTCTGGCTTCAGAAGGATCTTAAGTGTTTCAGAGACTACCGGAACACTTCTCAAATTCTTCAAGAAGTTTGAAGAGTTCTATGTTCACCTGAATGGCCTTTCAGAAGCTATAGACTACACTTCGGCCATTAGCGAAGAGATCAAAAAGAAAATAGACCGGTATGGGGAAGTGAGGGATGATGCGTCTACAGAATTGGCCACGATCCGAAAACGTTTAAATGCGGTAAAAGGGCAAATAAATAGTTCATTCAACAAAGCGCTTACACGTTATGCCCAAGCCGAATACCTGGATGAAATTAGAGAATCTGTTGTGGATAACAGGCGTGTATTAGCTGTAAAAGCAATGCATCGCCGTAAAGTGAATGGAGCGGTTTTAGGAAATTCCAAAACCGGAAGTATTGTTTATATAGAACCCCAGGATACATTGGAGTTTGCCAACGAGCTTAGCAATTTGGTATACGAAGAGCAGGAAGAAGTAAAGCGTATCTTAAAGGAACTTACGGAGTTTTGCAGGCCTCACAAGCTACTTCTGAAAAGCTATCAGGAATACCTTATATATATAGATGTTCTCTATGCCAAAGCAAAATATGCAATTGCAATAAATGGTGTTTTACCGTTATTGACTTCAGAAAAAAGAATTTTTCTCAACAAAGCCTATCACCCACTCCTTTTAATTTCAAACAAGAAAAGGAAAGAAAAAACATTTCCGCAAACTATAGAATTACTTCCCAAAAAGCGGATCGTTGTAATCTCCGGGCCCAATGCCGGTGGAAAAAGCATCACCCTTAAGACGGTAGGCTTGCTACAGGTCATGTTGCAAAGTGGTATGCTGATCCCCTGTGATGCCCAAAGTGAACTATGCTTCTTTGACAAGGTTCTTACGGATATTGGAGACAATCAGTCTATTGAAAATCACTTAAGTACTTATAGTTACCGACTAAAGAAAATGAATCAGTTTTTGAAAAAGTGCAACAAAAAGACACTTTTTTTAATTGATGAATTTGGTACGGGGAGTGATCCGGAGCTCGGAGGCGCTTTGGCCGAAACCTTCCTCGAAGTTTTTTATGAAAGAGAGGCCTTTGGAATTATTACAACTCATTATACAAACCTAAAGCTATTGGCCAACGAGCTTCCCGATGCGATGAATGCTAATATGCAGTTTGACAGTAGAAGCCTGGAACCATTGTATAAATTACATCTGGGTGAAGCCGGAAGCTCCTTTACTTTTGAAGTGGCGCAAAAAAACGGGATTCCGTACAGCCTGATAAATAAAGCGAAAAAGAAGATCGAGCGCGGAAAGATTCGGTTTGACAAAACCATAGCCAATCTTCAGAGAGAACGTTCGAAACTTCGGAAGACCTCGGAGAATTTAGAATCATCTACAAAAAAGGCACGTGAAGAAAGCAAACAACTGGAAGAGATCAATGCCCGCGTACAGGAAAAACTGGAAAGCTATCAGGAACTGTATGATGCCAACCAAAAATTAATAAGCCTTGGGAAAAAATTCGATGTCCTTTCAGAGAAATACTTCAATAATAAGCGCAAGAAACAGTTGATCGATGAATTAATGAAGATGGTGATGGTTGAAAACAGTAAACGGAAAAAAGTAGCCCCTAAAGTAAAGCAAAGAGAAAAGGCAAAAAAAAGGAATACGCTTAAGGAAGTTGAAAAAAAGGTTGAAGTTATACGTAAACGCAAAAAGAAAGAAAAGGAGGAGGCTAAAAAAGCGCCACCACCAAAACCCAGGATAGCTTTAAAGGTTGGCGACAGGGTACGAATGATAGAAGGCAGGGCAATAGGCACTATAGATACTATCGAAAAAAATAAAGCCATAGTGAACTATGGCATGTTTACGACCAATGTAAGCATGGAAGAGTTAGAAAAAGTCTAATGGATAACGAACAGAAACATAAGATCATTCTTTTTGACGGGGTTTGCAATCTCTGCAATACCTCTGTTACCTTTATCATAAAACGGGATAAAAAGGATATTTTCCGCTTTGCGGCTTTACAAAGTGATCCCGGAGCTGAATTCATTAAAAAACACGGAATCGACACTTCCAAAACCGATTCTATTATCCTGATCGACGGCGACACCCATTATGAAAGATCTACCGCCGCGCTGAAGATCGCTAAACATCTTTCCGGAGGATATCCCCTGCTCTATGCTTTTATGATCATTCCTAACTTCATACGGAACCGGGTCTACGACTATATTGCCAAAAACCGTTACAAATGGTACGGTAAAAAAGAAAGCTGTATGATTCCTACTCCCGAACTAAAAGCGAAGTTTTTATAGCAAACTATATGAAAGCACCTGTTCCCTCCTTCATACGGTTGCTTCCCTAAATTGAGTTTTCTCATTGGTGTTAAAGAGGATAGTTTTACAATGAATCTAAAACACTAACATCATGAAAAAAGTACTACTATTCCTTGTATTGGCTCCTTGTATTCTTCTTGGATCCGAAGTACAACCAAAACCATCAAAAATTGAAAAAGTTACAGTCTATCTGGAAGGAGCTTCCATTGAACGCATTGCTTCAGTGAATATTAAACCGGGAGAAAACATACTGGTTTTCAATAATCTGTCTCCGGATATAGATGAAAGCAGTATCCAAATCTCCGGATTGAAAGATGCAACCATTTTAGCTCTAAATTACAATATAGATTATTTGGAAAAGAAGGTTCTTTCAGAAGAATACAAAGCACTGGAGGTAAAGATCAAACAATTGAAATGGGAGCGGATGTCTATTCAGAATACCATTTCGGGATATGAAGAGGAATTGCAATTACTAAAAAAGAATCAGCGTATTAATAGTGACGCGACCGACCTTTCCCTGGAAAAGGTAAAAGAAATGTCTGACTATTACAGAAAAAGAATTACAGAAATAAAAAATGCCATTTATAAAGAGAAGCTCTCTATTGATGAAATAGAACAGCAACTCCTGGATAATGGTAATGAATTAGCCAAATTGGAAGATTTTAAAAAGGAAAAGCGAGGAGAGATCAATTTGAAGCTAGACGCCAAAACAGCAACGAACCTGGTACTGAATATAAAATACACCATTAAAAATGCCGGATGGTTCCCTTTGTATGATATTAGAGCTGTCAATACCTCCTCTCCCATAGAGCTTTCCTATAAAGCAAATGTATACCAACAAAGTGGTACGGATTGGAAAAATGTCAAGATCGCTTTGTCTACAGGCGACCCTAACACCAACAATACAAAACCTCAAATACTTCCAAAGTATCTCAATTTTGTAAACAGATATTATAATCCGACTTCTGCAGTAAGAAGTGCCAGCTACAAATACAACCCAACGATAAGAACTGTTAGCGGAACCGTATTGGATGATACAGGGCTTCCATTGCCCGGCGTGAATATAATTGAAGTGGGTACTTCAAACGGAACACAAACCGATTTTGACGGCAACTATTCTATAGCCGTAAACGGTGGAAGAGAATTAACTTTTAGTTACGTAGGATTTGATTCCAAACAACTTCCCATATATTCCGGTGTAATGAATGTGCAATTAGAGGCAGATGCACTATTGGAAGAAGTTGTTGTGACCGGTTACGCAACAAGAGCCTCTAGAAGGGAGAAAAAGTATAATAGAATGCTAGAAGGAAAAGCAGCAGGTGTAGAAGTAACCGGCTCCGGAGCTATTAAGGAAAGTGGTATTACTTCAGTACGTTTTGAGATTGGAAAGAAATATTCCATTGATTCTAATGCTGAGATCACGGTCATTGAAATAGATAAGTTTGCACTTCCGGCTGTTTATCAACATTATGCAGCACCTGAATTAAACGAAAATGTATTCTTAACAGCTACTATAAAGGATTGGGAACGTTATGACCTTCTTCAGGGCGAAGCTAATATATACTTTGAAGGTAGTTATGCGGGAAAGACTGAGCTTAATCCAACGGCAACTACGGATAGTTTAAATGTGTCATTAGGTATAGACCCTTCAGTGATCATTAAGCGTGAGAAGATCGATAATTTTAAACGCAAGTCCTTCTTAGGAGCTAATCGAATTATCGACAAAGGGTATAAGATCGAAATAAAAAATAGCAAGAAATCAGCTATAAGTCTTTTATTGGAAGATAGAGTTCCTATTTCTCAAAATAAAGAGATCAAAGTGGATGACATTGAAAAGGGAGATGCCGTATTTGACAATAAAACCGGTATCATGAAGTGGAAATTGAGTTTGGTTCCTAATGCTACCATTAAGAAAGAATTTACATATACGGTCAAGTATCCAAAATCGAAACGAATAAATCTGTAACACTATTTAAAGGCGGATAAGAGATTATCCGCTTTTTTTATTTGTCTTTCCTATTTTTTTCTAATAAATAAAAGCTTAATCCTATTTGAAATTGAGAAAAATTATTATCTATATCTTGGCTCTCATGAATTAATTTATATCTAGCAAATATTTTTGCAGAAGTTGAAACATCCAGGTAAGCTTTAAATTCAAATGTATTTAACCAATAACTTGTTTCATCAAAACTTAAAGTTGAATTGTCATCATCAAGCGTTTCGTAATATGATAATTTATCTGAGATAAAAAGACCATAGCGTTTTTCCGGGAATAAATGGAATTTCAATTCTACATTGAACTCCATAAAGTTCAAATTTTCAGAATCTGATTCTTCCGTTAATTTAAATCCGCTTTTTGCAAATTCAAAGCCCAAATCAAAAAAAGTATTAATCTTTAAATTTTGGTTTTCAAAAGCTAAAGCATTTAGAGCACCTCCAACAGAAAAGTTTCTATGTTGATACAGACTGATAAGGCTCAACTTTCCTGTTTCTGTATCTGGTAATAAGAATTTATTATCATCTTCAATTTTAGTTAAAGACACTTTCGCATCCAAATATTCAAAAGCTCCCCAACTTTCAGAAATTAAAAAAGGTGGCATTAGCAAACTAAACCATTTACCACGACTTGTAATATCACTTCGATTAGTGTTTATATTGAATCGTTTAGAAACTTCTGTCTGTATTATTCCATTTGGGTTTTCTTCATCAAATGTCCCAATTAGATCTGAAAAAATAACAGCCTCTAATATCTTTGTAGACTCCTCTTTGTATAATTTGGCTGATTTTTGTAATGTATCTAATCCTATTGTTTGTTTGTCCGGACTAATATCATTTGCATTTACATCTATAATTCTTTGATAATCAATCAAATCATTCAAATAGATGTACAGATATTGTTCTTCACTTTCTAAATTACGAGAAGTTTTTTCTAAGCCCTTTACAGTTATGGAATCATTTCCAATAACTGTTATCCTTTCTTTTCGATTTAGACTGTTTCTATTATTTATTTGCTTAGTCGTATCACTTTCAAATCGGGTTAAATGCTTGTAATTACTTATAACCTTAATATTCCTGAAGTTTTTAATATTTTGAAGAGATGAAACTCCAATGGAATATTTATTAGAAAATGTAATTGGGATATTATCGATTGTACCTTTTACTTCTATCTTTTCAATAAAACCCGAATAAAAAGAGATGTTTACTATTGCCCCACTAAGTTCGCCAACATAAACATCCTGAAGCGTCTTATCTTCTTTTTTTTTGTCAATTAAAAAGTTGACATCCGAATATACATCAATACTATCCTTTAAATAAATAGTAGCAACCTGTGGGCGTTCATTGATCGAGAAAAAATAAGAAGTAATTTTACTATAAAGAACTAATAGTGCCTGTTCATTTTTAGAGTTTTCCAATAATTCTATTTTTTGATTAGAATCGTCCTTTAGACCTATGATACTATTTCTAAATTTTGCACTAAAAAGTGTATAATCAAGCGGCTTTAATGAAAATTCTGCTAGATTATTACCTTTAGAAATAATTGTTATATGAGTAAAACCTGTTTCTTTTTGGTCTGCTTTTAAGATCCAATCAGATGGTATTTTCTCTACATTATTGGTAGTTGCAATATCTTTTACTTCCAAATCTGCAGTAGATAAATAAATATTAAATTCCTGAGAAATACCTGAAAGGGTATTTAATAAAATTAATAGTAGAAAAATTAGTTGAAAACGTTTCATGATATATAGATTAGTTAGTATTTAAAAATACCAATAAACTAATCTGAACCATATACCTATTTATACGTATTTTTTATTTCAGGTTTTGAAGAATAAAATCTATCGTTTTGTTACTGTTGTTATTTTTGGTAAACGCTTCGTTGCGATAGGTGATCTCCTGTGACAATCCTTCTTTTTGCCATCTTTTTACCATTTTACGGTATTTGATGGAAACTTTTCCTGCCAATAACAGGTCAAGATTACCGTCGTCCTTATAATAATTATAGATCCTTTTTAACCCGGTAAGGTATTTATAATCCTTTGTAAGTCCGCCACCACGGTGTGCCCTCAGTGAAATATTATAAGCCTCTTCCCTATTTAGCTTATATTGATTGTGAAGCAGGTCGAAAGTGTCACAAAAGTTAAAGCCTTTGTGAAGGCTATCAGCCGCCAGCACACGATATGATAGTTCTTTTAGACGGTACAATGTTAAACAGTCACTCATATACTCACTAAATACGGCCAATCCTTCCTGTGTCTTAACATTGTTGGGAAAACCATTGTGGAATATTTTTAAAGATTGCTTTAAACCGTTAAATGTAGTGACCAGGTGTACCCCAATTTCATGGTTAGCCAATACTTTTAGTTGATTGGCACTATACCTGTGGTTCTTCTTTAGAATAAGCCGTTGTGTATTGTTTTGCACCATGGCAGCTGCCGTGATCTTTGTGGAGAGCTTTATATTGAGGTCGAAATCATATTTTTTTGTAAACTCCACGAAGTAATCCGATGCTTCTTCTGCACTAAATACCGGAAACATTTCCTGGTCATATTCCTCATCCTTGAAATGAAGAATGAACTGTGCATTTTCCACATCCTTTTGCCTGGGAGTTCCAAAAGACTTCAAAGCATTGTAGTAAAACTTCTTTCCTTTGCCAATGGTTTCAATACACTGGATCAATCCCGAATAGTCATAAATAACATCCCGATAAAAATTACGTGCTTCTTCATCTTTAATACTATCTATATCCTGCGAAAAGAGCTCCTGTTGCAGTTTATGTGCATCAAAATCAATTTTACGGTACTTGAAATTTGGGATGGTATTGTATTTTGAAGCAAAGAAGTTACGTTTTTCCTGTTCTATATTAATAGGATTGATATAATTGAGGAGTTCAATCTTTTGAACCAGCTTATTTAGATTATAATCAATCTTATATAAGTTAGGATGCGTTTCTGTGATCGTTTCCGGATAGGTCATTATAATCTTTTATGTGCTTTATAAAAAGCGTCTGCATGTTCTCTTATCTTTATCTGAAGTTGTTCTTCAATACTCAAAACTACTTCAGGAAAAATAATCTGCTGTAGCTCATCGCAGTATATTTTTTTAAACTCAGTTGCCAAAACTAAGGTATTTTTAAAATTCTGAGTAATGAATTTCAGAAAATATCCATTTCCAAAGAAAGTATCATTGATTTTTGAAGTGGTTTCAATGCCATGAGGCAATTGTAATTCTGAAAGTGATTGCCTCCAGCTTTCCACATCGGCTCCAAAACGTTCATTGTCAATATTCGTTGTTCCCAAATTGATCACCGGCACTTCCCTGTCCCACCGACGCCAGTTATAGGAATGCATATCATATACAACCGCTATACCGAACAAATCTTCAAGTTTTTTTATCAACGCATTTACAACACTATAGAATGCAAAATGTTTTTCTAAACTTTTTCTATGTTGAGCTTCATCCAGAGGGGTTTTCCAGAGTTCTTTTCCCCATGCGGTTTCAAATACGGCATTGTCGGGATCTCGGTTCAGATCATATTCAAAACGGCTGTCACAACCCGCGATAAGTATGGGAAGTGATTTTACAAATTCTTTTGTACAGGGGTCTTCTTCATACCAACGGTCATATTCGGTATGCAGGCAGTTATCCCAAAGCTCTTTTCTGAACTGATGCCCGTCGTGGACTGCTCCACAGGCGAAGGGAACATAATCATCAATTTTTATAGTGAAGGAATAATCTTCGGCAATAGCCTCGAAAATTGCTTCGGCCTCAATTTTTTGTATGATCTCTGAAACTGATAGTCTTTCCATTAGGCTTCATCCACATGTTTTCTAAGTTTTTGCCTTCTTTCAAAGGCTGCAACACGTTCCACTACTTTGTCTTCAATAAAATCAATTATTTTTTCCTGTACTCGGGTCTTGTAAACACGGTTCATATAAGTGATCCCCCCCGGTGACATTACATTTACTTCTACCAGCATTCCGTTAATTACATCAATACCAACAAAATAAAGGCCATCCTTTACCAATTTCGGGCCAATACGGCGGCACAGCTCCTTCTCCTGTTTTGACAGCGAATGCTTTTTAACAGTACCACCGGCGCTAACATTTGAGCGGTGGTCCTCATCTCCGGGTACGCGGCGCATAGCTCCTATTGGTTTTCCGTTCAGCATTAAAATGCGAACATCTCCCTGGTCGGCTCCTTCAATATAATCCTGTAGGATCACATAATTTGAGGTTCCATCCTTGTTATCAATATAAAAATCCAGTAGCGAGTTAATACTTACCATAGCTCGCTTTTCTATTAAGATCACTCCGGAGCCACCATAACCGTTCAATGGCTTCAGGATCATTTTGTCCGGCCCTTCCTTGATTGTTTTCTTTAGGTAATCCTTGTTTTTGGTAACATGAGTACGAGGGATTATCTCGTTCTTGTCATCTTCAAAAACCGCTGTATACAATTTGTTATTGGCCCGCCGGATCCCATCCAGGTCATTCATTATAAAAACATCATCCTTTACGGAGTCCAGGAAATTCAGCATGATCATATCCAATGGCGGATTACTTCTAAGGATAATAACATCGAAGCCGGCCAAAGGAAGCATTTCGTCATAAAACTCGGCATTCTTATGAAAAGACCTCAGGCTTGAAGAGATCTTATCCTTTCGTTTAATACATTTTGAAAAAGCAAACGCGACACTATCCCGTATCGTTAAATTTGAAGGTGTTGTAATTGCTAATCCATGTCCCCGCCTAACAAATTCGTGGATCATGGCTAAAGTTGAATCGTCCTCGGGTTTAATTTCTTCCCAAGGATACATAATGAAACAAACGTTCATAGTGGCTGGTGTTTTATGATAAAATAAAGATAGTAATTCTGCCAATATATGAAACTATCTGCCAAATAAGTTACTATTCTACCATACAAAGATATTTTACGTCTTTCTTAGAAAACCCAAAATTTGAAAGAAACAGAACTAAATTGTTTTTTTAAATTTGACGATAAAATTATACCATGGAAGACGCATCAAAATATATTGACAAAATTAAAGACATTCTAATCGATTATGGCCCAAAGGTAATTGGAGCGATCTTATTGCTCATCATAGGACTTTGGGTCATAAAGCTAATCCTAAGAGCAACTAAAAAAGCTTTAAAAAAACGTGGAATGGAAGAAACACTTCAAAAATTCCTAACCAATCTAATAGGCTGGATCTTGAAGGTGATGCTGTTCATAGCAGTATTAGGACAGGTTGGAATAGAATCCACATCTTTCATTGCTGTTCTTGGAGCAGCAGGGTTGGCCGTGGGACTAGCCTTGCAGGGGTCCTTATCAAATTTTGCCGGAGGGGTATTGATCATGCTTTTTAAACCCTATAAAGTTGGAGATCTCATAGAAGCTCAGGGAGAATTAGGTAATGTTAAAGAAATTGAGATCTTTACAACAAAGATCCTGACACCTCAAAACAAGCTGGTTATCATCCCTAATGGAGCATTATCTAACGGAAATATCACAAATTATACTAGTGAAGGTATTCTAAAGGTATTTCATGTAATTGGAGTTTCTTATGATGCGGATATCAAGGAAACCAAAAATGTTTTGATGAATGTATTGACTTCACAGGAAAAAGTACTGAAAGAACCCGCTCCTATGGTAGAAGTGGCCGCGCTGGGAGAAAGTTCTGTCGATTTTGCCGTAAGGCCCTCTGTAAAGTCAGAAGACTACTGGGATGTTTATTTTGAAACATTGGAAAAAGCAAAAGAAGCACTCGATGCTGCAGGTATTGAAATTCCATACCCACACGCAGTTGAGATCCAAAAAGAAGGATAAAAAAAATCTTAGTTCATAAAGGCTTTATCATTCGATAAGGCCTTTTTTATTCTCCATAGACCCTAAAGTTATCAAAGCCCGCATAATCGTTATCTCCGTTTTGCTGAATTGACAATGTCAGCCTTACATTAGTAACTGAACCCGGAATATGGAGTGTAATGGTTCCCTCTTCAGAAAAATTAGCGGTACCATTGATAAATGTCACCTGCCCCTGTCCAACGTCATCATAGAAAACCTCGTAGCTAACATCATCTCCATTATCAAATTCATGTACATCGTAGTCAAAAGAGATTCTTGCATTGATTATAGATGAAATATCGACATTGGCAAAGACAATTTCATGAGGCATGTTTCCTCCTCCATTAGAATTATTCAAATCCCGGCACCCCAAAAAATAATTTGAAACATTATCTATTACCTGGGTTCCACTCCCTAAAGTTGTCACTGTGTCCCAGATATCTGTTCCTATGGAATAAAAATGCGGGCTCACACTATAGCTCCATGTTAGATTTGAGTCAAAATCCTGAAACGCTAAAGTCTGTGCCTGTGTTGAAAGCGTGTAGATCGTTTCCCAAAAGATTCCGTTCCAAACCTCGAGAGTCCCGGTTTCCAGTACAAAAATCAACAAGCCAAGGTCTATGGATGTAGCGCTAATGGCGTTCCGTTCACTTTGTGATACAACACGTGGAGGCATTAGACCACCATAAGAAGTACTCCCTATTGCACTGCTTATATCCAAAACGGAAGCAGTAGAAGGGTTTGTAGTACCAATACCTACCTGTGAAAAACTCAAAAAAGAAAAAAATAATGCAATTGTAAATAAATAAACTCCTTTCATACTATGTTTTTTGGTTCATAGCCAAACAGGCTAGAACGTTAGTCTAACCTGAGGAGTTCAATTTTTAAATAAGATGTGTAAAACTACAAAATAATCTTTATATAGTTTTTAGTAGGTACTATTTTACTTCATCGTAATGCTCATCCCAATCTTCAACACGAGGTTTCCCGAGTTTACCTACAGATTTTGCCACGATCATTGAAACGGTTGCATCTCCTGTAACATTCACTACTGTCCTACACATATCCAATGGCCTGTCCACAGCAAAGATCAATGCCAGTGCAATTGGAAACCTGTCTGCCGGAAATCCTATTGATTCCAGCACGATCACTAGCATAACCATTCCGGCACCGGGTACCGCTGCAGAACCAATAGACGCCAGTAAGGCGGTGAGTACTATGGTCAATTGATCTGCAAAGGTCAGGTCGAAAGCAAGAGCCTGTGATATGAACACGGCTGCTACCGCCTGGTATAAACTGGTTCCGTCCATATTAATAGTAGCTCCAACCGGTAATACAAAACTTGAAACCTCTTTATCTACTCCAATATGCTCTTCTACACGTTCCATGGTAACGGGAAGTGTGGCAGCACTCGAGCTTGTTGAAAAGGCCAGTAACTGGGCCGGACTTATTTCTTTTAAGAACCAAAAAGGGTTCTTTTTCGTATAACTACCCACAATAAGCAAATAGAAAACGATCATAAGCAATAGTCCTATAACAACGGTTCCTGTATATTTAAGCAAGGCTAGTAAAAGGTCCGGGTCTCCGGAGCTGACCACAACATTTGCTAATAGTGCAAACACGGCAACCGGTGCTATAAGCATTATAAGGTCAACCATCTTTAAAACAACATCATTCAAAGAATCAAATAGATTTTTAAGCGGTTTTGCCCTTTTCTCTCCAATTAGCAACATCGAAATACCTAAAAAGATGGCAAAGAAGATCACTTGTAGCATTAATGAATTATCCCCCATGGCATTGAAAGCATTATCGGGAACCATATCTTCAAGGAATTGCAGTGGGCCGCTTTCCTTTTGTTTTCCGGCTTCAACTATCTTGGACTGAACATCACTATCATCGGCATAGGTAGCAGTGATCTTTGCAATGGTCTCTTCAGAAACACCATCTCCGGGCTGCATTACATTTACAAGTAAAAGACCAATAGTAATTGCCATAATTGTTGTTCCTACATAAATAACAATGGTTCTTAGTCCTATATTTCTAAATTTTGAAATATCCTTTAGATCAGAGATCCCCTTTATTAAAGAAGCTAGTATTAATGGAATTGCTATCAACTTGAGTAGCTTTATAAATATAGTACCTATTGGTTTTATCCAATCTGTTACAAAACCTACTCCCCAGGATATCTGGGTCATTAAAAACCCAAATATGAGCCCTAGGATCATTCCCAGTAATATTTGCCAATGTAATGCCAGTTTTTTCATATGTTATTATTAGAGTTACAATTTAGCGTTTTTATTGAGCAACCAAAAATCTGCCAGAACTAATGCGGCCATTGCTTCTACTATTGGCACTGCACGTGGTACCACGCAAGGGTCGTGCCTTCCCTTTCCTTCCATTTCTACTTTTTCGCCTTCAGAATTTATGGTTTCCTGTTTTTGCATTAGGGTCGCTACCGGTTTAAAGGCAACATTGAAGTAAATATCTTCACCATTACTTATACCTCCCTGTATGCCACCGCTATGATTGGTCGTAGTACTTCCGTCTTCATTAAACAAATCGTTATGCTGGCTTCCCTTTAACTGTGTTCCTTCAAACCCGCTGCCATATTCAAAGCCTTTTACAGCATTAATAGAAAGCATCGCTTTTCCCAATTCCGCATGTAATTTGTCAAATACCGGTTCACCCAATCCAACAGGAACATTCTGGATCACACAGGTCACCATTCCTCCTACCGTATCTCCTTGCTTGCGAATTTCTTTTATATATGTTTCCATTTGCGCAGCCATAGCAGGATCTGCACAACGTACCGGGTTCTTTTCTATTTCTGAAAAGTCCAATTCTGAATAATCTTTCTCAAGTTTCAGCTCCCCAACTCCCGAAACATAGGCAGTTATTTTAATCTCTTTTAATAATTGTTTTGCAATGGCTCCGGCAGCTACCCTACAGGCAGTTTCCCTTGCTGAAGACCTTCCGCCTCCACGATGATCCCGTATCCCATATTTTTTATCATAGGTATAATCTGCATGCGAAGGGCGATAGGTATCTTTTATATGAGAGTAGTCTTTGGATTTTTGATTGGCGTTTACAATAATAAAACCAATAGGAGTTCCGGTAGTAATTCCTTCAAAAATACCGGATAGAAATTGAACCGTGTCCGGCTCTTTCCGTTGAGTAACAATCGCTGACTGACCGGGTTTACGACGATTCATCTCGGTCTCAATAGCTTCAAAATCAAGTTTCAGCCCCGCAGGACAGCCATCAATGACTCCACCTATGGCTTCACCATGTGATTCTCCAAAAGTGGTTAGTTTGAATATGCTTCCGAAGGAATTTCCTGCCATAAAACGGTTTTCAACAAATGTAAATTTTATAATTGAATCCTAAAAATAAACGATGTAGTTAATGTTTTAGAAATAATTACCCAAAAAGATAACGATTCGTATAACAAAACGTAACAATCACATAAACTTACTGTAGAGGCAATTCGAGTCCTTTGTATAAACAAATTTGCCCTTGAAACGAAAAGTTGAAGTTGTTGTTCTTTCCGATATACATTTAGGCACTTACGGTTGCCATGCAAAAGAAGTACTTCATTACTTAAATTCCGTAAAACCTAAAAAACTGATCTTAAATGGTGACATTGTAGATATCTGGCAATTTAGAAAGCGATATTTCCCAAAAGCACACCTGTTAGTGATAAAAAAAATAATTGCCCTGGCAGCAAAAGGTACCCAGGTATATTATCTAACCGGAAATCATGATGAAAAGATGCGCAAGTTTACAGGTACCAAAATGGGAAATATTCGTGTGCTTGATAAATTGGTCCTCAATCTGGACGGAAAAAAAGCATGGTTCTTTCACGGGGATGTTTTCGATGTATCCATACAACATGCAAAATGGATCGCTAAGCTGGGAGGCTGGGGATATGACCTGCTAATACTTTTGAACCGCCTTATAAATATCTGCCTTGAAAAACTAGGTAAGGAAAAGTATTCACTTTCAAAAAAGATAAAGGAAAATGTAAAAGGAGCTGTAAAGTTTATTTCTAATTTCGAAAAAACGGCATCGGACCTTGCAATAGAGAACAAATTTGATTTTGTGGTATGCGGCCATATTCACCAGCCCATAATCAAAAAAGTAACTACAAACTTAGGGTCCTGCATTTATTTAAACAGCGGCGATTGGGTGGAAAACCTGTCGGCTTTGGAATATAATAATGAACGCTGGCACCTTTTTTTCTTCAATTCCAGAAAAAAAGTTACAAATCCCGATGAATGGCTGTATCCAGAGAAAAATTCAGATCTTACCGAGCTAATCTCAGCTTTTACTGCCCATTGAACTTTTAAAGTAAAGCGTTTGCCAAAATAGTAACAGGGTGTTGCGCATCTCTTTGAGTGCCATCTTTTATCTGATGCCGGCAACTTGTTCCATTAGCAGCAATAATAACGTCCGCAGGTGCTTTTCTAACAACAGGGAACAACTTTAGCTCCCCTATTTGCATGCTTACCTCATAATGCTCTTTCTCGTAACCGAAACTCCCAGCCATTCCGCAGCAACCCGATGGAATAATGGTAGGTCTATAATTTTTAGGGAGATTTAATATATCAAAAGTAACTTTTTGGCTACTCATGGCCTTTTGGTGGCAGTGAGTATGTATTTTAATTACTTTTTCCTCTGAAGTAAATTGATCTGTAGTAACAGCTCCTTTCTCAATTTCCGAAGCTAAGAACTCTTCAATCAAGTAGGTATTTTCACTAATTGCATTCGCTGAAAGCGTATCATCTGCCAAACGAAGGTATTCATCCCGAAAGCCTAGTATTGCAGATGGCTCAATCCCTACAAGAGGAATCTTTACAGATACTTTGTCTTTTAAAGCCGCGATATTTTTATCGACAGCTGTTTTCGCTTCTTCTAAAAAACCTTTTGATAGCAGTGCCCTTGCACTGTCCAGTTCATCTGCAACAATCACTTTGTACCCCAGTCCTACCAGTAAATTATAAGCATCTTCCGCTATATGGGATTCCAGATAATTGCTAAATTCATCTACAAATAAAACTACTTTTTTGTTTTTTATATCTACTTGGTTTTCTTTAAGTTTTATAATTTTACTAAAACTTTTACTTGAAATTTTAGGAAATGTTCTTTTTGATGCAACACCACTATTTCTTTTAATGATCCCGGCAATAAATGAATTGGTAAAAACCCAATTTGACAGTCGTGGAAATTTTGATGCTTTTTTATGATAGATACTACTTTTCGCAAACAATTTATCGGCTCTGGAAACACCATTTGCTTTATGATACTGATACAAAAATTCTGCTTTTGCAGTTGCGATATCTACATTACTGGGGCATTCTGTAGCACAAGCTTTACAACTTAAGCACAGGTCAAATACTTCTTTTAGCTGGTTGGAGTCAAACCTGTTTACAGCCTCATTGTTTGTAAGGACTTCCCGTAGAGCATTGGCGCGTGCCCTCGTCGTATCCTTTTCATTTTTGGTAGCATGATAGCTGGGGCACATAACACCGTTGGATTCGGCTGTTTTCCGGCAATCTCCACTTCCATTACATTTTTCAGACAAGCGGAGGATTCCTTCGGAATCATTAAAATTGAAGAATGTTTCAATATTTGGTTCCTTCCGGGCTACCTCATAGCGAAGCGATTCGTCCATTTTATAAGCATCAACTATTTTTCCGGGATTGAAAATATTCTGAGGGTCAAAAGTATACTTAATTCGTTGTAATAGTTTGTAATTTTCTTGTCCGATAAGCATAGGAAGAAATTCGGCCCTTACGATACCATCCCCGTGTTCTCCTGAAAAAGATCCTTTATATTTCTTGGTAAGCCTGGCAACATCTGTTGTTATTTTTCTAAAGAACTCAACGTCTTTTTTTTCTTTTAAATTGAGAATGGGGCGTAGATGCAGCTCTCCGGCTCCGGCATGTGCGTAGTAAACCGCTTTTTGGCCGTATTGTCCCATCAGTGCAGAGAATTCTGCAATAAAATATGGTAAGTCAGGTAATGCAACTGCAGTATCCTCAATGCATGCTACAGCCTTACGGTCTCCTACCATGTTCCCTAACAGTCCGAGGCCTGCTTTTCGTAATTCCATCGCCATTTCAATCTCTTTCCCCTTTAAAACCGGTTTGCTGTAACTAAGGGCAGAGTGATCCAAAGAAGCCAATAAGGCTTCTGTTTTTTTAGTAAGAGAAGCTTGTGTCTCCGCTTTTAGCTCTAATAGCAGCAACGCTTTTGGCGTGCCTTCCACAAAGAAGCGGTAGGGTTCAAATTTTTTATTTTGTTTGGTACAGTCAAGAATCACATCATCTATCATTTCACAAGTATGCAATTGATGCTGCATAGCAACATTCACATCATTCAGGCAATTTTCCAAAGTATTGTAATGCACTACTACCAATACCGTTTCCTCAGGCGGTAAAACATCAAGTTGTAAGGTAATCTCGGTAGTAAAGGCAAGCGTACCTTCACTTCCACATAGTAGTGAGCATAGATTTATCTTTTCCTCCGAATTAGAAAATGCTTCTGTTGAAAGTAGTGTATCAACAGCATATCCGGTATTACGCCGGTGGATCTCGGGTTTTGGAAATTCCTTTAAGATCTCTTTTTGTGCTTTCTCCGAAGCCAATTCGGTATAAAGCATTTTATAAATAGTACCTTCCAGTGAATCCAGTTTGGTCTTAGATATGAAATCTTCTTTTGAAAGTGGCTCAAAAATTACTTCTTCCCCATTGGAGAGTAATGTTTTTAACTTCAAAACCTTATCCCGTGTTACACCATATTGTATGGATGTGGTACCGCTTGAATTATTTCCTACCATTCCACCGATCATACACCGATTAGAAGTGGATGTATTAGGCCCAAAAAACAGCCCGAAAGGTTTCAGGTAACTATTTAATTCATCTCGTATCACTCCGGGTTGTACCGTAACGGTTTTATTTTTGGTATCTACAGAAATGATCTTTGTAAAGTTCCTAGAAACATCTACTACAATTCCTTCTCCCACACATTGCCCGGCCAGGGAAGTCCCGGCTGTTCTGGGAATAAGAGATGTATTATTTGTTTCTGCAAAACGAATGAGCTTTTGTATATCCTGTTTGGTCTTTGGGTATGCAACCGCCAAAGGAAGTTTTCGGTATACGGATGCATCTGTAGCATAGATGGACCTGTGGAGGTCATCAAAATACAATTCTCCTTCGAGATCTTTAGTAAAACCGGCGAGTACTTCTTTCATAAACAAGTACTGTAAAAGTAACAAACACATTATACTTCTTAACAAAAATTTCTATTAACTCACAAAAACTTTTGGACTGCATTAACAAACTCCAATTTATAATACTTCTACTTTTGAAACGTTAAAAAACGTAAACAAACAATTATGAGAAATACCTTTTTAATTTTAATTGCCGTAGCTGCATTTTCAGCGAACCTGGAAGCGCAAAACATTGCAGATAATGCTTTAGGATTGCGTTTAGGGGATAGTGATGGTTTTGGAACTGAAGTCAACTACCAACGTGCCCTCAGCGAGAATAACAGATTAGAATTTGCACTAGGCTGGCGCAGCAGCAGTAATTATGATGCCTTTAAACTTACCGCTTTGTACCAATGGGTTTGGGTACTCGATGGAAATTTTA
>JANQOS010000104.1 GCA_028285705.1 Altibacter sp. | reverse complement strand
AAAGCTTCTGCTGCCTGCTCTTTAAACTCCCAACTTCTCCAAAGTATGGAAGAGCAACTTTCCGGTGAAATAACGGAGTACCATGTATTTTCCAGCATCAATACTTTATCTCCTACTCCTATTCCCAATGCGCCTCCACTGGCACCTTCTCCAATGATAACAACTATAATAGGCACTTTTAAGCGGGTCATTTCCAATATGTTTCGGGCAATGGCTTCTCCCTGTCCCCGTTCTTCGGCTTCCAGACCCGGAAAAGCGCCTGGTGTATCTATTAAACTAACAACCGGAACACCAAATTTTTCGGCAGATTTCATTAAGCGAAGTGCTTTACGATACCCCTCGGGATTTGCCATTCCAAAATTTCGGTACTGGCGTGTCTTAGTGTTGTATCCTTTTTGCTGCCCAATGAACATATAACTTTGGTCTCCTATCTTACCTAGTCCACCCACCATTGCCTTGTCATCCTTAAAATTTCGGTCACCGTGTAATTCTAAAAAAGAATCCCCACAAATGGCATTGATATAATCCATTGTATAGGGACGATTAGGATGGCGGGACAACTGAACACGTTGCCATGGCGTTAAATTCTTATATATTTCTTTTTTGGTCTCGTTGAGCTTCTTCTCAATTTGTTTACAGGTATTGGATACGTCCACATCGCTTTCTTCGCCTATCTGGCAGGCTTTTTCATACTGCTCCTGTAATTCTTTTATGGGTAATTCAAAATCAAGATATTCCATAGATAATTCCTTGAAGTTTTTTTGACTTAGCCTACAAAGATAAAATTTTGTTGTTAGGTATTACTTAATCACCCTCTTTTTTCTTTCCATTTTCATTTTAATGATTCCATTAATAATGACCGTTACCAATATAATTGCGGCGCCATAATAAAATTGAGGGCTCATATTTTCGGAATCACCCAGAATCAATAATGCCAAAATGATCCCGTAGACCGGTTCCAGGTTAATAGTAAGCATTACCGTATAGGGGCTGATCCATTTCATTACGTGTACGGAAGCTATAAATGCGTATCCCGTACATACGGTAGCAAGCAGCAACAGGAATATCCAGTCGTTTGCAGAAAGTTTAAAGAAAGAGGGGGTAAAGCTTCCGCTAAAGGCCAAATACACAGTGATGCATAGCATTCCAAACAACAATTCATAAAAAGAAATTGCCGAAGCATTATAGCGTATGGCAAATCTTCCGTTAATGACCGAAAATAAAGACCCTAAAAAAGAGGAAGTTAATGCCAGGATGATCCCCCAAACGTATTCACTCTCTACTTTAAAGATAATGTATAGCCCTACCACTACTATTAGGCCAAATAAAACTTCATACCCTATGATCCTGCGCCTGTATAAAAGAGGTTCCAGCAAGGAAGTAAAAAATGCTCCGGTGGACATGATCGCCAATGTGACCGAAACATTCGAAACCTTAATTGCTTCAAAAAAAGCAAGCCAATGCAGTGCAATGATCAATCCCGCAAGAAAAAACCCCGCCAATACCCTATACGGGAACCGAAGGTCGATCTTCCTGAATTTTACAAACAAATAAATAAATCCGGAAGCCAATATCATTCTATACCATACCAATGGAATTGCACCTATGGAAATAAGAGCCCCCAATACTGCGGTAAATCCCCAAATGAAGATTATGAAATGTAAATGAAAGTAGTTTAGAAGTTTATCGTTTTGCATTTCTAAGCAAGTAAATTGCTAAAATACCAAAGATAATGTTAGGAAACCACGTGGCAACAAATGGTGAGAAACTACTTTGTTCTGCCATGGTCCCGAAAATTTTGTCAAAAAAGATAAATACCATCCCAATTCCAATTCCTATTGCCAGGTTCACTCCCATTCCCCCACGCCGTTTCATAGAGGATACGGCCACTGCAATGATCGTAAGAATATAAGCAGAAACCGGCAGGCTCCATCTTTTGTAACGTACTACTTCATAGCGGTTAATATATGTAGAACCTCTTTCCTTTTCTCGTTCTATAAAAGAATTAAGCTCCGTATAGTTTAATGTTTCGGCAATATATTCCACCGGTGTAAGATCTTCCAGTTCGAAGGTAAAAGTTGTGTCCAGCTTAGTTTCGGTCTGTAAGATATCTTCATGTTCGCCAATAATTCGTTTGGTATAATTATATAGTGTATAGCTACTGTCTTTTTCATTAAACTTTATACGGCTGGCAGCTAATTTGTATGTCATTTTATTTCCCTCAAAATGCTCCAGAGTGAAGTTATTCCCGGATTTTTCTTTCACATTAAAATAACTTACATAAATATAGTCGTTGTCATTAATCTGCCTGTATACATTATTTTGCTGTCTGTCCTTTTTATTGTTCTTTAAATACTGAAATGTAAACTCATTGAAGCCTTTACTTGCCATTGGTGCCAGGTACATTCCTAAAATCAATGCGCCAATACAAACAATGGTAGCACCAATCATATAGGGCCGTAAGAAACGATAATAGGAAACCCCGCTACTTAAAAAAGCAATTACCTCGGTATTGTTTGCCAATTTTGAAGTAAACCAGATCACAGATAAGAACAGGAACAGGGGAAATAATAAATTGGCAAAATATATGGTGAAGTCAAGATAATAAACGGCAACTTCGAAGAAAGGAACTTCATTAGCTAAGATCTTATCTATCTTTTCGGCAAGGTTTACAGTAATTCCAATAGGTATAAAAAGCAGCAGTAAAAGGATAAAGGTTCCCAGGTACTTCTTTAAAATATATCTATCGAGAATGCTGAGCATGAGGTTACAGGCGTTTGTCCATTTGTTCGACCATAGTTTTTTTCCAGGAAGCAAAGTCTCCCGCTAAGATATGTTTTCTCGCTTCACGAACCAACCATAGATAAAATCCAAGGTTATGGATGGTAGCAATTTGCCTTCCCAGCATTTCGTTCACCGTGAAGAGATGCCGTAAATACGCTTTACTATATGCCGTATCCACCCAGGTAATACCCATTTCATCTATTGGTGAAAAATCTGCCGACCATTTTTTATTTTTGACATTAATGGTACCATGTGCCGTAAACAGCATCCCATTACGCCCATTTCTTGTAGGCATCACACAATCAAACATATCGATCCCCAAAGCTATATTTTCCAAAATATTGACAGGCGTACCCACACCCATTAGATAACGTGGTTTGTCCTGCGGAAGTATTTCTGTGACAATTGCTGTCATTTCATACATCTCTTCGGCAGGTTCTCCAACAGAAAGCCCTCCAATAGCATTTCCTTCCGCTTCTACCGAAGCTATATACTCTGCAGATTGTTTTCTAAGGTCTTTATATGTGCTTCCCTGCACAATTGGAAAAAAGGATTGTTCGTAATCGTATTTATAAGGTGTTTTTTCCAGGTGGTTAATGCATCGGTCCAACCAGCGGTGAGTCATATGCATCGATCTTTTTGCATAATTATAATCGCAGGGATAGGGGGTGCATTCATCAAAAGCCATAATGATATCTGCTCCAATACTACGCTGAATCTCCATCACATTTTCCGGGGTAAATACATGAAAACTTCCGTCGATATGCGATTTAAATTTTACCCCTTCTTCCTTTATCTTCCTATTTGCGGAAAGTGAATATACCTGATACCCACCACTATCGGTTAGGATATTCCGGTCCCAATTCATAAACTTATGTAGTCCTCCGGCCTTTTCCAGAATCTCTACCTGTGGCCGTAGGTATAAATGGTAGGTGTTTCCTAAAATAATATCCGGGTTAATATCCTCTGTCAATTCACGCTGGTGTACACCTTTTACAGTTCCAACTGTTCCTACCGGCATAAATATGGGTGTTTCCACTGTGCCGTGATCGAGAGTAATCGTTCCGGCTCTGGCTTGACTATTAGTATCTTTAGCTTCTAATTTGAAATGCATTCGCAGTTTTTAACGGAATTGCAAAGATAAAATGATTTGTGAGTTTGAACCCTGTTTCTTCAGAAATAGAAACCTCATTTTTTTACTTCCGGAGAAAATAAACCATTCTGTTAACTAAAACCCAAAAATCGTTAATAACTGCTCCTGTTTCAGCTTGTACTCCCTTTTTTAATCACTTACTTTTGAGACTTAAAATTTACAAATTCGATATGCCAGATCTTAATTATCTCAATGATTTAGTAATACAGGTTCGCAGGGACATTTTAAGGCAGGTTCATAAGGTAAACTCCGGACACCCTGGTGGTTCTTTGGGTTGTGCAGAGTTTTTTGTAGCTCTTTTTCAAGAGCTTATGGATCGTAAAGAAGGGTTTCATATGGATGGGATCGGTGAAGATATTTTCTTCCTGTCAAACGGCCATATCTCTCCGGTTTTCTATAGTGTCTTAGCGCGTTCGGGGTATTTTCCCGTAGACGAACTAAACACTTTTCGCCTGTTAGATTCACGTTTGCAAGGGCATCCAACTACTCATGAAGGTCTGCCGGGCGTACGTGTAGCTTCCGGTTCTTTGGGACAAGGGATTTCAGTTTCCATAGGAGCTGCGGAAGCAAAAAAACTAAACAATGACCCACATCTTATCTATACGCTTTGCGGAGATGGAGAGTTACAGGAAGGTCAAAATTGGGAAGCTATTATGTATGCTGCTGCCAATAAAGTTGACAACCTCATTGTGACGATCGACCTCAACGGACAGCAGATTGACGGTTCTACAGACAATGTGCTTGCCATGGGAAATGTAAAAGCCAAGTTTGAAGCTTTTGGCTGGGATGTTCTTGAAATTAAAAAAGGAAATGACCTGGAAGCCATTATTGAAGGTATGAAAACTGCAAAATCCAGAACCGGAAATGGCAAACCTATTTGTGTCCTGTTACATACCATTATGGGAAATGGTGTAGATTTTATGATGCATACACATGCCTGGCACGGAAAAGCTCCTAACGACGAACAATTGGAAATTGGTTTAGCACAAAACCCGGAAACTATTGGAGATTATTAAAACTGAAACAACCACAATGAAAAAATATACAGACAGCGGTAAAAAAGACACACGTTCCGGTTTTGGAGCGGGACTCACCGAACTTGGAAAAACAAACGAAGATGTTGTTGCTCTTTGTGCGGACCTAACCGGTTCTTTGAAAATGGATGAATTCAAAGCGAATCATCCGGAGCGTTTTTTTCAGGTAGGGATCGCTGAAGCAAATATGATGGGTATTGCTGCCGGAATGACCATCGGCGGAAAAATTCCTTTTACGGGAACATTCGCTAACTTTTCTACCGGTAGGGTTTATGACCAAATTCGACAAAGTATTGCCTACAGTCACAAGAATGTGAAGATATGTGCTTCTCACGCAGGACTTACTTTGGGAGAAGATGGTGCAACACACCAAATATTGGAAGACATCGGACTCATGAAAATGTTACCGGGTATGACAGTGATCAACACATGTGATTACAATCAAACCAAAGCTGCTACGATCGCTATTGCAAAACACAAAGGCCCGGTATACCTTCGTTTTGGAAGACCTAAAGTCGCTAATTTCACTGCGGAAGACCAATCCTTTGAAATTGGAAAGGCTGTCCATTTACAGGAAGGAAATGATGTTACCATTGTTGCAACGGGCCATTTGGTATGGGAAGCGTTACAAGCCGCCGAAACCTTAAATGAACAAGGTATTTCGGCAGAGGTAATCAATATCCATACTATTAAACCTTTGGATGATGAAGCAATTTTAAGCAGTGTTAATAAAACAAAATGTATTGTAACAGCCGAGGAACACAACTTTTTTGGAGGCCTTGGCGAAAGTGTGTCCAGGGTTCTGGCAGAAAATGCTCCAACGCCTCAGGAATTTATAGCTACACAGGATACCTTTGGAGAATCCGGTACTCCGGAGCAATTAATGAATAAATATGGTTTAAATGCCGAAGCCATTGTAAAAGCAGCAAAAAAAGTAATGGCTCGTAAATAAAAGAGAAATGTATTAAAATAAAAAGCCTTCCGCCATGGCGGAAGGTTTTTTTATTATTGTCTGCTTTTTATTTTTCTAATTATCAGCATCCAAATAGTCCGCAGTACCATCACCATCCTGATCTGTAAATGTTACAGTGTTAATAGTAATATTTCCGGTAGTTTCATCTACTTCTCTACTTATTTCAACTTCGTTTGCTGCTAATATTGGATCTTCATCACCTGGACCAATAATGTATTGATTTTCTTCTATTTCATCCTTTGTAAGCCTTCCGTCATTGTCATCATCTACATCTGCATAATTAGGAATCAGATCGTCGTCACTATCATCGTCCTCTTCAAGTTTATTATTATTAATATCTTCCAAAATAGAAGGAATTCCATCACCGTCCTGATCACCCATTTCAGCATTATATAATTTAAATGTAAAGATCAGCTGAGAATAAACGGGAATACTGGGAGGTGGGCTTGAAAAATAAGCCAGTCCCGAAGGGATAAAAACGGCTCCTACACCATAATCCACATAATCTACAGTTCCATCTGGATTGATAATAGGGTCACCCACAGCAGTATTAAACTCTACAAGTCCATCCTGTAGGCCATTGATGATAGCTGTCAGGTCAAAGCGCACGGAAGGAATAGAGCCGTCAAACAATGTATTGTCCAACAATCTTCCTTCAAAAGACATGGTGCCTATATCTGGAAATTTAATTTGTTCTCCTCCCCCCTGTCTAACATTCAGATAGTAAAGAGTATAAAACACATCCGTATCAAACCTGTCCTTTACTCTTTTACTTGAGACCTGATCGATCAAGGGTATTTTTGAAGCATTATCGCCGATAAGGCTGTCAAATTTTATAACATAATCAAAATTTGCAGGTGGGTTCTCAAATTCTTCGTAATTATAAAAATGATTTTCCAGGAACGCTTCAATTTCTGCAGTAGCGTCAACAGCTTCTTCACCACGGTCCCGTGGTGGAATTATTTGAACTCCATCATCCTTTTTACAGGATGTAACCACCAAGAGTATAATAATTGTTATAGGTAGTAAAAAATATGCTTTCTTCATTCGTCTTTTTTTTGTGGGCGCAAGATACAATTTTCCGTTATTTTTGCTTTAAAGATTAACGTAGATTTAGTGTTAAATGTATGAGAATTGATAAATATTTATGGTGTATACGGTATTTTAAAACCAGAAGTATTGCCACCACTGCTTGTAAAAAAGGCTCTGTACGTGTAAATAATGATATTGTAAAGCCTTCACGGGACGTATATCCGGGTGACACTATAATGGTACGTAAAAACCAAATTGACTACTCTCTTGAGGTTTTGGACCTTCCGGAAAGCAGGCTTGGAGCTAAGCTTGTTGATATATACAGAAAAGACACTACTCCAAAAGAAGCTTTTGAAAAAATTGAATTGCTTAAATATTCAAAAGACTACTATCGTAAAAAAGGAGTTGGGCGCCCCACTAAAAAAGACCGTAGGGACCTTGAAGATTTTACAGGGGCGGATGAATCCTAAAAGCAGCCGTATTTACTATCTTTGAAAAAAACTTTTTCTTTATGACACTGACTAGTAATGTTATTTTAGACAAGAAACAAATTGACCATAAGTTAAAACGTATTGCGTATCAGGTCTATGAGACCAATGTAAATGAAGAAGAAGTTATTATAGCGGGAATTAAGGAAAATGGTTTTTTATTGGCCAAAAAATTGAAAGCCATTGTCGAAAAGGTTTCACCCCTTAAAGTGATCCTATGTGAAGTGATCATCGATAAAAAAAAACCTACAAACCCCATACAAACATCTTTAGAACCTAAAGACTATCAAAATAGGTCGCTTTTGTTGGTAGATGATGTCTTACATTCGGGGACTACCCTTATTTACGGAGTAAAACACTTTCTGGAAGTACCGCTAAAACAATTTAAAACTGCGGTATTGGTAGACCGAAATCATAAAAAATATCCTATTAAAGCAGATTTTAAAGGAATCTCACTGTCTACTTCCTTAAATGAAAATGTAGCGGTTATTTTTGAAAAGAATAATGACCGGGCCGTCCTAGAATAACTGTGCTACAATTGCTTCTACAATTTTCGATACGGAAGTGTTGTCTGTTTCTACTTTAAATTGAGCCTGGTTGTAATAATGGGCTCTTTCAAAAAGGTGTTTTCTAATAAAATCCTTTAACTCTTCCTGTGTGTTTAAATGTGCTATAAGCGGCCTGTCAGATCTTTCTATAAAAAGCCTGGTCGTGAGTGTTTCCAGTGAAGTATTCAAGTAAATGGTAACGACCTTCTTTTGGGTATTCAAAAAATGTATCGTATCTCCGTAGCATGGAGTTCCGCCTCCGGTGGCAATTACCAAATTATTTTCGGTGTCAATAAGTCTTTTCAGAGCTTCATTTTCCTTTTTTCTGAAATAGATCTCTCCTTTATCAGCAAACAAAGTAGAAATGGTAGTTCCTTCTTCTTTTTCAATTTCCGTATCTAAATCTGTAAAGCTAAATTTCAAAGCCGAAGCCAACTCATATCCAACAGAAGATTTTCCACTTCCCATATACCCCAAAAGCACAATTTTCATTTTACAAATATCTATAGTTCCCTAATGTTTCGGTAATTCGTATTTTTTCTCAAATTTAATTTAAAATAGCTTTGAAAAATAAATTTAATGATAGTATATTTGCACCCGCATTCAAGGAAGACCTGATAGCTCAGTTGGTAGAGCACCTCCCTTTTAAGGAGGTGGTCCTGGGTTCGAGCCCCAGTCAGGTCACCATTTTAAAAGTTAAGCCCTTGGTTTAACTTTTTTTTTGCCCGGATGCTGGAATTGGTAGACAGGCATGGTTGAGGGCCATGTGTCCTTTAGGGCGTGTGGGTTCAACTCCCACTTCGGGCACAATACTTTTCTTTTTGTTGATTGTTTTAACAATTTTATTGAACAATTTTACATACCTTTCCACTTCTTTTTAGTACTTTGCTCCACTATTCGATGCAAATTCAGTATGGAAATAAAAACACGATTCAGTATAAAAGACCTTGAAAACTTAAGCAATGTAAAGGCTCATACCATTAGAATCTGGGAAAAACGTTACAATCTTTTAGAGCCGGACAGAACCGGTACCAACATTAGAACTTATTCACTCGATAATCTCAAAAAACTTCTCAACGTTACTTTTCTATACAATAAAGGCTATAAAATCTCTAAAATTGCCCAATTAACTAACGAAGAGATATGCAAGCAGATCCAGGAAGAAGCTATCCATCACCAAGAGGAGTTCGCGTTGAAATCCTTTAAAAAAGTGATGTTCGATTTTGACCATTTATCATTTACCAAAACCTACGAGCAACTCTTACAAAAGAAGACCTTCAGGGAGCTCTTTTTTGACGTTTTCATACCGTTACTTTCTGAAATTGGAATGCTTTGGCAAACCGGAACTATAGATCCTGCTCATGAAAGGTTCATTTCAGAGCTGATCAAACAAAAGGTCATCCTGAATATTGAAAATGCACAACAAAACTTCAGAAAAAAGGGTGATGCTGTTTTCGCACTCTACCTACCTTATGAAGAGATTCATGAAATAGGACTACTCTATGCAAATTATGAAATCATCACTGCCGGTTTTAAGACAATCTATCTGGGTAATAATATACCTCTGGATAATCTTTTCCATGTTTTAAAGCACCATGAAGAGATCATTTTTCTATCGTATTTGACCGTACAGCCACAAAAAAAGACCACTCATGAATACCTGAGTGAGTTTCAAAGCAGAGTTTGTGAAGCCAAGCCTTGTAAACTATGGGTAATGGGCTATAAAACACAAAGCCTGGATTCAAAAAAAATCCCTAAAAGTGTCCGGAAAATAACTGACCTTAAACAACTCCTCATAGAGTTGGAAACACTAAAAAAATCTTAAAACCAAGAGTGCTTTATCTTTTTTTGTTTAAATTGTAACCAAATTCATTAAACAAAAAATTGAAAGATATTTCTATTATAGGTTCAGGTTTTT
>JANQOS010000097.1 GCA_028285705.1 Altibacter sp. | reverse complement strand
TTCTGTTCATATATCGTTTAACTTTATTTGTTCTCCTGGTATCGCGCCGATACTTCGTCCCAATTTATAACATTAAAAAATGCATTTACATAATCCGGCCTGCGATTTTGGTAATTTAAATAATATGCATGTTCCCAAACATCCAATCCTAATATTGGCGTCCCTTCACAAGTAACACCCGGCATTAAAGGGTTATCTTGGTTTGGTGTGGAGCAAACCTCAACTTTCCCGCCTTTATGAACACAAAGCCAAGCCCATCCGGAACCAAATTGTGTTTTTGCAGCAGTAGAAAACTCTTCTTTAAATGCATTAAAATTCCCAAAGGCGCTATTAATGGCTTCAGCCAGTTCTCCAGAAGGTTCTCCTCCTCCATTAGGTGACATAACTTTCCAAAACAAACTGTGATTATAATAACCTCCTCCATTATTTCTAACAGCTTTATTATTCATATCCAGGTTCGTTAGAATATCTTCTATAGATTTTCCTTCCATATCAGTCCCTGATACGGCAGCATTTAAATTATTGGTATAGCCTTGATGATGTTTCCCATGATGTATTTCCATTGTTCTTGTATCAATATGTGGCTCCAATGCATCATGTGCGTATGGTAATTGTGGTAATTCAAAAGACATAATTTTTAAAATTTTCTGGTTATTGCTTTATTATAATTACTTCAAAAGTACGTATTAATACGATCAAAAACTGTTATAAGTTTTATAAGATTTCTATACGACAATAGATTATCTTTATAAACTGTTCTTAATAGTTGTGCTTTTAATATCTTAGTAAAAAAGTCTTTTGCAAAAAACAAACCTGTTTACCATTTATAATGCATCTGCCGGAAGCGGAAAAACATTTACGCTTGTAAAAGAATACCTTAAACTAATCCTACAAACTAAAAAAGAAGATTATTATAAATATTTGCTGGCCATTACTTTTACCAATAAGGCAGTTGCCGAAATGAAGCAACGCATTATAGATAATCTGGTTTTATTTTCTTCTCCCGAAACTATTTTGACTCCCGGTGAAATGTTTTCTCAAATTGCCGAAGAAACCAACCTTACAATTGAAGACCTTCATCTTCAATCTCGGAAAATACTAAAACACTTATTGCATCATTATGCCGGTTTCAATGTAGAGACCATCGACCGGTTTAATCATCAACTTATTCGCACTTTTGCCAGAGACCTGAAATTACCGCAGAACTTTGAAGTAAGCCTGGATGTTCCTCAATTAATAGCAGAAGCCGTAGACCAACTCATCAATAAAGCAGGTGAAGATTCAGAAATTACAAAACTGTTACTGGAATTTGCCCTAGAGAAAACAGACGATGACAAATCCTGGGATATTGCCAAAGATATTACACAAGCAGCTCAAATACTGTTAAATGAAAATGATGCCCCCCATGTTGCTAAACTCAAAGAAAAAACATTAAAAGATTTTTCAGATTTTAAAGCAACGCTTATTGCCACAAAAAAGAGCCATGTAGCCGCAATTAAAAAAGCCGCTTCGGAAACATTACAATTAATCGATGAAAGCGGTCTGCAATTTGATGATTTTAGCGGCTCGTATTTGCCTAAGCATTTTCAGAACCTGACCTTAGAGAATTTCAACATAAACTTTAAAGCGAAGTGGCAAGAAACCATGGGTGAGAAACCGCTATACCCTCAGCGGGTAGAAACAGGAATCGCTTCGGTTATTGATGAGCTAACCTCTGTATTCATTACAAGTTTTGAAACTACAAAACAGAAGGTGCACCAGGTATTATTTATAAACTCCATCCTTAAAAACATCACGCCTCTTTCCGTAATAAACCTAGTAAATCAAGAATTGGAAATAATCAAAGAAGAACGGAAATTATTACCTATTTCAGAATTTAACGCACTGATCAATAATGAAATTAAAAATCAACCCGCCCCATTTATCTATGAACGTTTAGGTGAGAAATATCGTCACTTCTTTATTGATGAATTTCAAGACACTTCGTTACTGCAATGGCAAAATTTAGTTCCGTTGATTGATAATGCATTAGCTCAGCAAACTTTAGATGGTGAACAGGGCAGCCTCCTGTTGGTAGGTGATGCCAAACAATCTATATATCGCTGGAGGGGTGGTTTTCCCGAACAGTTCATGAGCTTATACGGGACAAAAAACCCTTTTTCAATCACGGGAAAAAAAGTGTTGAACTTAGAAACCAATTACCGTAGTTGCAAAAATATAATCGAATTTAACAACAACTTTTTCAGTTTTGTGGCAACACATTTTGGCAATTTGGCACACAAAAACCTATATGAAATAGGGAACCGGCAATATAGCACCAAAAAAGAAGGCGGTTACATTAAATTTGAATTTATAACGCCCAATAATAAAGCCGAAGCTCATAAGATCTATGCAGCCCGGGTGCACGAAACTATTTTACACGCCTTGCAATCCGGTTTTAATGAAAAAGACATTTGTATTTTAACGCGAACAAAGAAAGAAGGAGTTTCATTAGGAGCATATCTTATGGAGCAAGGCATTCCAATCATCTCTTCTGAAACATTACTACTTCAATCCTCGCAGACCGTACAGTGTATTATTGATACGATCACTTTTCAATTGTTCCCCGAAAATGAAGCCGTAAAAATTAACCTTTTAGATTATTTATATGATCATTTTCAAGTTAAAGAAGCCAAGCATTCATTTTTTAGTCATTTTTTAGATAGTTCTTCCGAAGCATTTGAAAAAAAACTGAAGGACTACCATATCGATTTTAGTTTTGATACCCTGCAATCTGTTTCGTTGTATGAAAGCTGTGAATATATCGTTAAACAATTTCAGTTAAACCGAACCCCGGATGGATATTTGTTTGGGTTCATGGACCTGGTGTTTGAATTTCAGCAACAGCCTCAAGCCGGAAAACTGTCCTTTCTAGACTATTGGGAAACAAAAAGAGAAAACGCAGCGATTCTCGCCAGTGAAAACACAAATGCTGTACAATTAATGACCATACACAAATCCAAAGGGCTGGAGTTTCCCGTAGTACTCTTCCCTTATGCCGATGTAGAAATTTATGGCGAAAGAAATGCTAAAACCTGGTTTCCATTAGAAAATGAAACAAGTGGTTTTGATGAGGTTCTCATCAATTACAACAATAAAGTAGCGGAGTACGGAGAAGCAGGAGCTGAAATATACCGGGAACGTAGAGATACCCTGGAACTGGATGCCATCAACCTGCTATATGTAACGCTTACACGTGCTATTGAGCAATTGTATGTTTTTGCCTGCACCCCAAAAGAAATCACGAACAGTGCTCCCAACAACTTTAATCAATTGTTTGGGGCATTCCTGAAGAATATCGGAAAATGGAATGATGCAACATTGATCGCCGAATTTGGCACTCCCAAAAGGCTTTTAAAAAATGAAAATACTGAAACCATAACTCAAATGGCCCCAAGCTATATAACAAGCCCTCCTAAAGAGCATCATTTAAAGATCGTATCTACAAATGCCATTTTGTGGGGTACCGAAGCCCAGGAAGCCATTGCCATTGGCAATTTATTACACGATACAATGGCACTTATTAAAAATATAAGCGATGTAGATGCTGTTTTTGACGAGATGGGGGGCCATGAAGCTATTTCTAAAGTGGAACTGGATTTATTGCGAAAAACTGTAGACGCGATTGTAAGACACCCCGAATTACAACATTTGTTTAAAGCCGATAAAGAAACTATAGAGAATGAACGTGAGATCATTACAGGAAAAGGACAGTTATTACGTCCGGACCGGTTGAATTTTCACACAAATGACCGGGTAAGTATTATAGATTACAAAACCGGAGTCCCAAGACCCTCACACAATAGTCAGATTGAGAGCTATGCCAGGGCACTGGAAGAAATGAATTTTAGTATTTCAGAAAAAATACTGGTTTATGTTTCCGAAGAAGAAATAATGATAAATAAAGTATAAATTTGAAGTCTCAAAAATTGACTTATCATGTACGGAAAAATAAAAGAACACCTCCAAAAAGAACTACAAGACATAAAAGACCAGGGTCTCTATAAAAAGGAACGCATAATCACCTCTTCGCAGGATGCCGTAATTAAAATTTCTACAGGGGAAGAAGTGATTAATTTTTGTGCAAACAACTATTTGGGCCTTTCCTCGAATAAAGAGGTGATACAAGCCGCTAAGGATACCATGGATACTCATGGTTTTGGAATGTCTTCTGTCCGTTTTATCTGCGGAACACAGGATATTCACAAGGAATTGGAGCAAAAAATTGCCAATTATTACCAAACGGAAGATACTATTCTGTATGCTGCAGCCTTTGATGCTAATGGAGGTGTTTTTGAACCGTTATTGGGCCCGGGAGACGCTATTATTTCAGACTCATTAAACCACGCTTCCATAATTGATGGGGTACGGTTATGTAAAGCGGCGCGTTATCGCTATGAAAATAGTAATATGGAAGACCTGGAAAAGCAATTGGCTGCTGCAAATGAAAATGGCGCCCGATTTAAGATCATAGTTACAGACGGGGTTTTCTCGATGGACGGTTTGGTTGCGCCTTTAGATAAAATCTGTGACCTTGCCGAAAAATACGATGCTTTAGTGATGATAGATGAATGCCATGCTGCAGGATTTATAGGAGAAACTGGCCGCGGAACCTTAGAAGAGAAGAACGTAATGGGAAGAATTGATATCATTACCGGAACCTTAGGAAAAGCGTTGGGAGGTGCAATGGGAGGCTATACTACCGGGAAAAAGGAAATAATTGAAATGTTAAGGCAACGTTCACGGCCTTATTTATTTTCAAATTCATTGGCTCCGGCTATTGTAGGGGCATCCATTAAGGTTTTTGATATGCTTTCCAAAGACACTGCATTGAGAGATCAATTGGAGAAGAATACATCTTACTTTAAAAATGGCTTGAAAGAGGCCGGTTTTGATATTATTGACGGGGATTCGGCCATTGTTCCTGTGATGCTATATGACGCGCAACTTTCTCAAAATATGGCAGATATGCTATTAGAAGAAGGAATTTATGTGATAGGGTTCTTTTATCCCGTAGTACCAAAGGGAAAAGCAAGAATTAGGGTACAATTATCTGCTGCTCATACAAAAGAACATTTAGACAAAGCAATAGCAGCATTTAAAAAAGTTGGGGCAAAACTGAAAATAATTCATCCCTAATACGTTTTATTTCTATATTAATCCCTTTGTGTTTACAAAAAATTTAATAGATTTGCTTTTGTTTATAAGTTTTAACAACTTACTTTTGCTCTAATTAACACTTAAAAATTAAACAATTTAATATGAAACATCTTAACACTTTTTTAGTTGCTACACTTTTGCTTTTAGGAGTTGGAGTAGCTAACGCACAAGACGCAAACAATCCTTGGGCCATCGAGGTTGGTGTGAACGCTGTTGACACTTTTCCGGTTGGTCTAAGAGACGGGCAAATCGATTCTGATGATTTAAACGGAGATCTTTTCGAAGAATTCTACAACGTTAATGATCACTGGAACATTGTCCCTTCAGTTTCAAAAGTATCTATTGGTAGATATATAGGTGATGGATTTACATTTGCTGCCGTTGGTACTGTCAATAGAATTGAAAGAACTGGTGATGTAGAAGTAGATGATTTATCTTACATCGCGGCAGACGGTGAAATTAAATATAGCTTTAAAGACCTAATTGGTTCTAGTTGGCTAGACCCTTCTATCGGTATTGGTGGAGGTTATACATGGGTTGATGATATAGGTTTTGGTACAGCCAACGGTCTTGCATCAGTTCGTTTCTGGTTAGCTGAAAACATCGCTTTAAACTTCCAGTCTGTTTATAAGCATGCTTTTGAAGATGAATATGGTATTAAGCACTTCCAGCATTCTATAGGTGTTGCATTTAAATTTGGTGGAAAAGATACAGATGGTGACGGAATCTTTGATAAAGATGATGAATGTCCGGAAACTCCTGGTTTACCAGAATTTAATGGATGTCCTGATACTGACGGTGATGGTATAGAAGATAGAAATGATGCTTGTCCTAATACTCCTGGTTTGGCTGAATTTAACGGATGCCCGGATACGGACGGTGACGGTATAGCAGATCCTCAGGATGCATGTCCTACTGTTCCTGGTCTTGCTTCACTTAACGGATGTCCTGATGCTGACGGTGATGGTATCACTGACGCTGAAGATGGTTGTCCAAA
>JANQOS010000125.1 GCA_028285705.1 Altibacter sp. | reverse complement strand
TTCAGCAGAAAATTCTTTTCGGATTGTCCTGATCAAATCGATCTCAGTAGTAAAATCAATAGCACCTATCTTCATTTTAATACAGCGGAAGCCCTCTTTCAGCTTATTTACAATCTGCTTTTTCATAAAAGCCTTATCCCCCATCCAAATGAGTCCGTTAATAGGAATCGCCTTTTTACCTTTGGTAAATTCCGAGGCGAATATCTCAAAAGGGGTTTCTGTAAAGAAAGACCTGAAAGCGGTTTCAATTCCAAATTGAATAGATGGAAATTCTGTTAAGGCATCATACAAAGCAGGTGCTCCCAGATGAATATTATCACATGCCCATTTTAATTTAGCTTCAAAATCCGGGCAGTCATCAATGGAAAGCCCTCTTAAAATTCCGCATTCTCCAATTCCCCAATTGTCGCTTTCTTGAAGAACAACAAACCAGGTCTCTTTGGTTCTTAAAACGCCACGCGAGGTACCGCTTGGTATTTTGAAGTTCAGTATATGCTTAAAATATTTGGCTTTCATTTAAAGTTCGATAGAAGCGCCTATTTCCAAAAGCATTAAGTCCTTTTCTGCATCATAAAACTTTTTCTTTGCTTCTTCGTGATCAATTTCAATGTATCCAAAAGTATCGTAATGCACTCCCAAAACCTTATCGCATTCTACAAAATCACTGGCGAGGATCGCATCATCAATTCCCATTGTAAAATTATCTCCAATTGGCAGAATAGCAAGGTCCAGTTTGGTACTCATTGGAATTAGTTTCATATCCATAGTAAGCGCGGTGTCTCCCGCTATATAGATATTCTTATGCTCCCCTTCGATTACAAACCCTCCGGGCTGCCCTCCGTAACTACCATCCGGAAATGAACTGGTATGAACGGCATTGACATATTTTACATTTCCAAAATCGAACTTCCAATTTCCTCCATGGTTCATTGGGTGCACTTTAAAGCCTTTATCCTGATAATGCATTGCAATCTCATAATTACTCACGATCGTAGCATCTGTTCTTTTTGCAATGGTTTCTACGTCCAGAATATGGTCCTGATGGGCATGAGTCAATAATATATAGTCTGCCTTTAGCACACTAATATCCACCTTATCTTTTGCTAATGGATTTCCGGAGATAAAAGGGTCTACAATGATATGCTTTCCCGAAACTTCAATAGCCAAGCTATTTTGACCGTAAAATGTAATTTTCATGATTTCTATTTTTCTTTAAAGATAAATCTAAAAGAAATTTGAAGCAAAAAACAATATTGAAAATAAGAAAGTACTTAATGCCACTTTTTTTAACTCAGGATCCAAAAGTGCCGGAGACTCATTCTTAAAAACTTTTACAACGTTCAAAAACAAAGGTATAAAAGCTATTAGCGGTAAATAATCCAGTTGATCTTCGGCTTTTAAAAAAAAGTAAATAAGGGCGCTTAAAAAAGCAATAATTATCAACAGAGCATGATATAGCTTTACAGTTTTGCCTCCCAGCACCACTGCCAGTGTATTTTTGTTCACTTTTGCATCAGCTAAGCGATCACGCATATTATTGAGATTTAAAACCGAGGCACTTAAAAGTCCTATTGTAATTGCCGGCAGAAGTATATAATTGGTAAGGCTTTGTTCGTATAAAAAATAACAACCTGCAACGCCAACAATTCCAAAGAAAATAAAAACAAAAACGTCGCCCAATGCTCTATAGCCATAAGCCTTTTTACCCACGGTATAGGTAACCGCGGCAATAAGTGCTGCAATTCCGAGATTAAAGAATACCACCGATAGAACAAAATTTTCGTTTCCAAAAGCTACAAATATCAGCATACTGGCAAGTAATAAAGTAATTGCCGCAGTAATTATCATACCGTATTTTAACTCTCTTGCAGTTAACAGGCCACTTTGCATAGCACGCGCCGGGCCTACTCTGTCGTCATTATCCGTACCTTTTATTCCGTCACCATAATCATTGGCAAAATTGGAAAGTATTTGAAAACCCAGTGTAGTGGCTAAAGCAAGTATAAAGATCAAAACAGTATACGAGCCTGCTTTCATTGCAGCGGCACTTGCTGTGACTATTCCCGAAATAGATAATGGTAATGTGCGTAATCTCGCAGCAGAGATCCAGGATCGTACTTTTGTCATAGAAGGTCGTTTAGGTTGCAAAAGTACGTTTAAAATAAAAACTTAACCTAAATTTTGAACCGGGCCTTTTAACTATAAGTTTTATATGCTCCAACAGAAACAGTTAATCGAATATTTTAACGAGAAGTTCTTTTAATAGGTCTCCCTGGGACAGATTAGCAGCACCAACTCCTTTGCTTTTCATGTCTATTTTACGAATAGAGGCAATAATGGCACTTACTTTTTTCATAGGATAGTTACGTGCCGCAAGTTGGTAGTCTTTTATAAAATACGGATTTACACCTAACACCTTTGGAGCATCTGCCTTATTTGCAAGCGCATGGTATTTTAACAGCTTTGAAAAGAAATTATACAACAAAGCCATAGTCATTACCAGTGGATGGTTCTTAGGGTTTTGAGCAAAATGCTGAATGATCCTAAATGCCTTTTTTATATCCTTTTCACCAATAGCGTTTTGCAGCTCAAAATTATTGAAATCCTTACTTATTCCTATATTCTCCTCTACCAATTGCGGAGTTATCTGTTCTCCGGGCTCAATGATCAACTGTAGTTTTTCCAGTTCGTTATTTACTTTGCCCAGATCATTGCCTAAAAATTCCACCAGCATTTGCGATGCTTTGGGAGTAATTGTATAACCACGTCCCGCAAGTACACGCCGGATCCAATCCGGCACCTGATTTTCATACAATTTTTTTCCTTCAAACAGTACGCCTGTTTTACCAATTACCTTTGCCAGTTTTTTTCGTTTATCCAGGGTTTTGTATTTATAACAAACCACCAGGACAGTGGTAGGTTGGGGATTTTCGGCATATGGGACCAAATTCTCTATGGTACGGGACAGGTCCTGGGCCTCTTTCACGATCACTACCTGCCGCTCGGCCATCATAGGATATCTTTTAGCACTACTTATAATATCTTCTACCGATACATCACGCCCGTACAGTACCATTTGGTTAAACCCCTTTTCTTCTTCAGAGAGTATAGTGTCTTCAATATATTTCGCAATACCGTCAATATAATATGCTTCTTCACCCATTAAAAAATAGATGGGTTTTACGTCTCCGGATTTAATTCCGCTAATTATACTTTTGGCTTTATCTAAAGGCACTAGGTTTTCTGGTTTTATGCTGAAATTTTCTTCGGAAATTCTTATTTTGGCATGTGCTGAAACTCAACTTTCCTGATTATTCATTTCGTTTCAAAAGTAACGAAAACAAATCATTGATTTTTGATGAAATTCGAAAAAAATTTGTCGTGCTTACACCCGAAGAATGGGTACGGCAACATGTGATCCGGTTTCTCCTTTCTGAAAAAAAATATCCGGCCTCTCACATCAATGTAGAGAAGCAATTAAAACTTCACGACACTATAAAAAGGTATGATATTGTGGTCTACAACAGCGATGGCAGTATTCGCCTCATTGTAGAGTGTAAGGCTCCTTCCGTAAAAATTACGCAGGATACTTTCGACCAGATCGCACGTTATAACCTTGTGATGAAAGCCGGTTATTTGATGGTGACTAACGGATTGGGGCACTACTATTGCCAAATGGATCTTGAAAATGAACGGTATATATTTTTAAAAGAGATTCCTTCCTATGGCAACAAATAAACTATTTTTGCAAAAGTGAATATCGCGGTAGTTATACTCAATTGGAACGGAAAGCAATTACTAGAACAGTTTTTGCCTTCGGTGGTAGAATTCTCTAAAGAAGCAACGGTATATATTGCGGATAACGCTTCTAGTGATGAGTCCATATCCTTTGTTTCCGAAAATTTTCCGTCTGTAAAAATAATTCAAAATACCACGAACGGAGGTTACGCAAAAGGGTACAATGATGCACTTACAAACCTTTCCGAAGATATTTTTGTGTTGCTTAACAGCGATGTGGAAGTTACCAGGGACTGGCTCTCCCCTATTGTTTCTGAATTTGAAAATGATAGTACTCTTGTTGCAGCTCAACCCAAGATCCTAGATTTTAAGCGTAAAGATCATTTTGAATATGCTGGAGCCGCAGGAGGTTATCTTGATGCTTTAGGATATCCCTATTGCCGTGGGCGCATCTTCAATACTCTGGAAAAAGATGAAGGACAATACAATGATACGGCAACTATATTCTGGGCTACCGGGGCCTGCTTATTTTTAAGAAAAGAAGCTTTTTTAGGCATTGGTGGTTTTGATGAAGATTTTTTTTCGCACCAGGAAGAAATTGACCTGTGTTGGCGCCTTCAGGCTAAAGGTGGTACTGTAAAATATATTGGCAGATCCACAATATATCATGTTGGAGGTGCTACACTTTCTTCGGCCAATCCTCAAAAGACATTTTATAATTTTAGAAATACCCTTTTACTTTTAGTGAAAAATGTAAAGGGAGGTAAAGTTCTGGGGCTGGTATTTATACGATTGATACTGGACGGTTTAGCTGGAATTCAGCTTTTATTCCAAGGAAAAATCTCACACACGTATGCCATTATCAGAGCGCATTTAAGTTTTTATGGATTACTCCCTAAATTCCTTAAGAAGAGAAGGATGCAAGCTTCTAAAATCAATTATTTTTCAACAAAATCAATCGTTTGGCGCTATTTTATTTTAAAAAAACGTAACTTTAAGGAAGGCTACTAAACTTTACTTAAAGTATTGTTAATCCCTATTGCGGATGCTGGCTGTTTAATAATTTTGAAAAACATTTAACACTTAAAACTTACAAACAATTATGAGAAAACTTTTGATATTAGTTGTATGCTCTAGCTTAGCACTCACTTCTTGTGTTTCGAAAAAGAAGTATGCAGAATTAGAAGCTAAACAAAAAAATACACAAGATCTATTGAACACTGCTACGGTAAAATTGAATAGTTGTTTGACCGATAAGGCGGCAGCTGATGCCAGAGTAGCTTCTCTGGAAGAAAGATTGGCAGAACTGCGTAAAACAAATCAAGACTTGATTCAAAGTTCTAAGGATCTAACCATTTTAACCCAGCAAGGTGCCACAAACCTTGAAAAATCCCTGGAAAGTTTAAAAGAAAAAGACCTGAAGATCTCACGTTTACAAGATGCTCTTAACAAGAAGGACAGTGTAACACTGGCATTGGTTACCAGCTTAAAACGCGAAGTAGGGCTTAACGACCCTGATATTGAAATAAATGTAGAGAAAGGAGTCGTTTATATCTCACTTTCCGATAAGGTATTATTTAAAAGCGGAAGCTACAATGTAACATCAAGAGCTAAAGACATCTTAGGTAAGGTGGCTACCGTCATCAACAGTAAGCCCGATTTTGAAGCGATGGTGGAAGGACATACTGATAATGTACCTTACAAAAGCGGGGTTCTTTTGGACAATTGGGACTTAAGTGTGAAGCGTTCTACTTCTATTATTAGAGAACTACAGGCCCTGGGTGTAAATCCGGCTCAGTTAATTGCTGCCGGGCGTGCAGATTATGTTCCGTTAGTTTCAAATGACACAGCAGAAAACCGCTCTATCAACAGACGTACGCGTATCCTCGTGTTACCAAAAATAGATCAGTTCTATGCAATGATCGAGCAGGAACTGGAAACACTTTCAAATGAAGGAGGAAATTAAAGATTATCGTTATAAAGTTTTAAAACCCAGCTACATGCTGGGTTTTTTTATGTCTATTCCTTAAACTTTCATTATAAGTTCAGAGTAAATGCAGCGACCAAAACCCTGCTAAAAATTTCATGTTAAGGATTGTCCAAATTTTGTTTCCTTTTACGTCTTAGTAGTATAAGTTCAAAGACAAACAATTAAATATTAAATTCTCATGAAAAAAATTATTCTACCCATCCTGATGCTGGCACTTGTTAGCTTTACAGTTTCCGATGCTAAACTTACTAAAGCCGAAAGAGCGTTCGCTATTGCAGAAATGACCAAAACTCATGACCATTTATTAAGTGCTATTGAAGGGCTAAGTGAAGCTCAGCTTAACTTTAAGAGTAGTCCGGAATCCTGGTCCATTAAAGAGTGTGTTGAGCATATTGCTCTTTCAGAAAATATAATCTTTGGAATGCAACAGGGAACATTAAAAGTTGCTGCAGATCCATCAAAACGCTCTGAAATAAAGATGACAGATGAACAAATTTTGGCAATGATCACTGATAGAAGTAACAAAGTAAAAACCAAAACACCCTTTGAGCCTACAGGAAAATTTGGCTCGCATGAAAATACGCTAAAAGAGTTCACTACAAAAAGAGCAGAACACATTGCTTATGTGAAGAATACCGAAGATGACCTTAGAAATCATTACGCGGAATTTCCGTTTGGAACCATTGATGCGTTTCAGACGTTGCTTTTCCTTTCCGGACATACAGAGCGCCATGTGTTGCAAATTGAAGAAATAAAGACTAGTGAAGATTTTCCAAAAAAATAAAGAAATCAAATATACCTATTGTCGCTATGAAAGCAGTTAAAGTTCAGTATACCGTACAACCGGAGTTCGTGGAGGAAAACAAAAAGAACATTCAAAAAGTAATGAATGCCATTAAAGCAAGGCCCATTGAAGGCATGTTCTATACTACATATCAATTGGCAGATTCGGTTACATTTATGCATATCAATGTGGCTGTGGACGGTGAAACTATGAGTAAATTGAATGATGTTGAAGCGTTTACACAGTTTAGAAAAGCATTAAAGGCAAGTGAACCCGTAATTCCGCCAAAAGCTGAAGACCTTAATTTTGTAGGCTCCAGTGTTGCATTATTTGAATAATATTGTAGTCAATATAGATCATTCCACAATTACCCGGTTAATAACCGGGTTTTTTAATGTCTTACAATTAATATGTACATTGTATCGTACTAAATCTCCTTATAATGGAAACCAGGGATATTGTTGAAAATTTCTACCGGGCATTTAACGAATTAGATGCAGAGCAAATGGTAAGTTACTACCACAAGGACATTACTTTTAAAGATCCTGCCTTTGGGGTTTTAAATGGTGAAAGGGCCAAAAATATGTGGCGCATGCTTTGCCATTCACAAAAAGGGAACGACAATTTTAAAATAGAAGTTTCAGATATTCAATGTAATCCTGAAAATGGAAAAGCGAGGTGGGATGCCTATTATAACTTTAGTAAAACAGGCAGGAAAGTACATAATATCATCTATGCCGAGTTTCAATTTAAGGATGGTAAGATCATCGATCATGTGGACCGGTTTGATCTCTACAGGTGGTCCAGACAGGCTTTAGGGTTTAAAGGCTTTTTAATGGGCTGGAGCAGTTTTTTTAAGAAAAAGCTGTATCAACAAAGCAACCGATTACTGTCAAAATTTGAAAAAAACCATTCTTAGTTTTAAACCTCCAAAGCTCCTTTGCCTTCTCGTATTAGAACAGGTTCGTTACCGGTAAGGTCGATCACCGTTGATGGAATATTTCCTCCATACCCCCCGTCTACCACAACATCTACCAGATTCTTCCATTTTTCGAAAATAAGTTCCGGATCTGTGGTATACTCAATTACTTCATCCTCATCTTTTATAGATGTAGCGATAATGGGATTTCCCAATTCATGTACCATCGCCAGAACAATTGAATTATCCGGTATCCTGATCCCAACCTCCTTTTTCTTTTTAAATACCGTTGGAAGGTTATTATTACCCGGAAGAACAAAAGTATAGGGACCCGGTAATGACCGTTTCAAGATCTTAAATGTTACCGTGTCTATTTGCCGTATATAATCTGAAAGATTGCTCAAGTTCTCACATACAAAAGAGAAATTGGCCTTTTCCAGCTTCACTCCCTTGATCTGGGCTACTTTTTCCAGGGCTCTGTTATTGGTAATATCGCAGCCTAAAGCATAAACGGTATCACTCGGGTAGATGACCAATCCTCCGTCTCGAATAATATCCACAACCTTTTTTATATCCTTTGGGTTAGGGTTTTCTTCATATATCTTAATGAATTCGGCCATAAAATGAAAAACATTTTAAATGATATCTTAAAGATAACCATAAACCACCATACAATCAATAAATAATTTTAAAACCAAAACAAACAACTTAAAAGCATTTTTTGCGTTTATTATAAAGAAGTGTTCCCTATGAAGAAGACCCCATTCATCTTTTTATTTTTTTTCGCCTTACAATTTGTATTTCTTTCCTGTTCTTCTGAAAGTAATAAAGATGATGCCCTGGATGACAATTCACAACTATTGGTTGCGGAAACATTATTAGATGTTTCTTATGGCGAAAATGAACAGCAGGTATATGATATTTACTTGCCAGCCGGTAGGACGGCTGATAAAACGAAAGTGATCATTCTTATACACGGAGGTGGGTGGACCGGTGGAGATAAAGCAGATATGACAAATTTTGTTTCGCTCATTCAACAAAACCATCCGGATCATGCCATTGTAAATATGAATTACGTTCTCGCCACTACTACCGTTCCTGCTTTTCCTAATCAATTTCTGGATGTGGGACGTGTTGTCAATAAACTTGTAGCCGAAGCCGAAGCACTGCAAATTCTCCCTGAATTTGGATTTATAGGTATCAGTGCAGGGGCGCATATCGCATTGCAATACGATTATGTTTACGATACCAATGATCGTGTGAAAATGGTGTGTGATATTGTGGGGCCCACAGATTTTACAGACCCTTTTTATGCAAATGACCCCTCCTTCCCGATCGCTTTAAGTTTATTAGTAGATGAAAGTGCATATCCAGCTGACACTAATTATGCCGAGGCCGTGAGCCCCGCATTGCAGGTAAACAGCAATAGCAGCCCCTCCATTCTTTTTTACGGAGATACGGACCCACTGGTCCCATTAACCAATGGGCAGCAACTACAAACCTCCCTAAGTAATTCGCAGATTACACACAGTTTCACTGTTTATGAAGGAGGACATGGAACGGACTGGGATATCTCGAGTACTACAGACTTACAGGAGCAGTTGTCTTCATTTATAGAGATTCACTTACCTGTTTTGTAGTTATTGGTCCAATACGTTTAATTTCGCAAACCGAAGCAATAACTTTTTAAGTCCTCCATTTTCAAACTGAATTTCAGCTTTTGTATCGGCACCAACCCCTTCGATCTTTAAGATCTTTCCTTTTCCGAAGCGAACATGCTCTACCATTGTCCCAATTTCAAGGTTAGCATCTTTCGCATTAAAATTCTTGTCGGTACTACTGCTAACAGGTTTTAACCTGCGTAGTTTTCGCAGTTGATCTTTAGAAGGCCCTTTTGGAGGCGTCCCTGTAGTTGGTTTTCGTAACCTCAGCTTGCTTTTATCGATATCATCAAAAATATCTGCATCCAGTAAGGGCTTGTAGCGATGTTCGGTAACAGGAGTTAGATACTCCAGGTAATCACCTTCGATCTCTTCAATAAATCTGCTGGGTTCGGCGTCGATCAACTTTCCCCAACGATACCGGGACTGGGTATACGTAAGATACGCTTGTTTTTCGGCTCGGGTTATGGCAACATAGAATAAACGGCGCTCTTCTTCCAGTTCACTACGCGTATTCATGCTCATGGCACTGGGGAAAAGATCCTCTTCCATCCCTACGATATATACATAAGGAAACTCTAATCCTTTTGCCAGATGTACCGTCATTAAAGCAACACGATTTTCGTCCCCTTTATCATTATCCATATCGGTAGCTAGCGCTACATCTTCGAGAAACTCTGCCAATGCTCCAGTAGTATCGGCAAGTTCTTTTTGTTCTTCTACAAAATCCCGCATACCGTTGAGTAGCTCTTCAATATTTTCAATACGGGCGATCCCTTCAGGAGTACCGTCTTTCTTTAATTCTTGAAGTAATCCTGTCTTCTTGGTAACATGTTCGGCTATTTGAAAAGCGTCATAATTCTTATTCAATACCTGAAAGCTCTGGATCATCGTTACAAAATCCTGAAGTTTTGCCTTTGTACCACTATTGATCTTTAGATCGATCTTCTCAATGTTTTCCATTACTTCAAACATCGACCGATCATAATGGCTGGCTGCGACGGTCAAACGTTCTATCGTTGTTTGCCCTATTCCACGCGCCGGATAATTGATCACACGTTTCAGGGCTTCCTCATCCTTCGGGTTCAGAATAAGGCGTAAATAGGCGATGACGTCCTTAATTTCCTTCCGTTGGTAAAAACTCAGCCCACCATAGATCCTGTATGGAATATCTTTCTTCCGAAGTGCATCTTCCATTGCACGTGACTGTGCATTGGTCCGATATAAAATAGCGAAATCACCATTGTTCAATTGATGATTCATTTTGTTCTCAAATATAGATCCGGCCACAAAACGGCCTTCATCACCATCTGTCATGGTACGGTTCACCATGATCTTTGCTCCTTCATCATTTGCTGTCCAAACTACTTTTTCCAGCCTTGTCTTATTTTTTTCAATAATGCTATTGGCTGCATTTACAATGTTCTTGGTAGAACGGTAGTTCTGTTCCAAACGATAGACCGTCACATCATCGTAATCCTTCTGAAAGTTGAGAATGTTATTGATGTTCGCTCCGCGAAAAGCATAGATACTTTGCGCATCATCTCCTACTACACAAATATTTTGGAAACGGTCACTTAGCGCACGAACTATCAGGTACTGACTATGATTGGTATCCTGATACTCGTCTACCAAAATATATCGAAATCTATTTTGATATTTTGCCAGTACATCCGGAAAGCGAGTTAACAACTCATTGGTTTTCAGTAAGAGGTCATCAAAATCCATCGCCCCGGCCTTAAAGCATTTATCAACATAGGCCTTATATACATCTCCCAATCGTGGGATCTTCGCCATTGCATCGGCTTCCATCAATTCAGGATTATTGAAATAGGCTTTTACCGTGATCAAACTGTTCTTATAAGAAGAAATCCTGGAATATACCTGCTTGTACTTGTAGATATCCTTATCCAGTTGCATTTCCTTTATAATGGAGCGGATCACACTTTGAGAATCCTGGGTGTCGTAAATAGTAAAATTGGAAGGGTACCCTAATTTGTCCGCTTCAAACCGAAGAATCTTAGCAAAGATACTATGGAAAGTTCCCATCCATAAATTCTTTGCTTCACTGTTCCCTACAATTTGAGCAATACGTTTTTTCATTTCACGCGCTGCTTTGTTTGTAAAGGTCAACGCTAAAATATTAAAAGGGTCAACATCCTGTGACATGAGGTAAGCAATACGATACGTCAATACCCTGGTTTTCCCGGAGCCTGCTCCGGCAATCACGATCATGGCGCCATCTTTCTGTAGAACAGGGGCGCGTTGAGCATCATTTAATTGTTCGAGGTAATCTTGCAATTTTTTAAATTATTTCTGAAGAAAAATAAAAGTGAAAAATACAGAAAATAGCACGAATGACTGTACGGTTTCTTCAGAATTTATAAACATCTGTTCCAATTTTTGGTTTACTGAAAATTAAATATCTTTAGCTGAAATTTTCTAAGAAAAATGAAACACTACAAATTATTGCTGCTCCTTGTTTTTTGTTCGACTGCCTTGTTTGCGCAAATGGATAAAAAGCTTTTAAAAGATATTGAAGCTATCGAACAACAGGTAATTGACTGGCGACGCTATTTTCATAAAAATCCGGAGCTTTCCAACAGAGAATTTAAAACAGCCGAAACAATTGCAAAGCATTTACGTTCCCTTGGTATCCAGGTACAGACAGGTGTTGCTAAAACCGGGGTTGTTGGTATTTTAAAAGGTGATCATCCCGGAAAAGTAGTGGCTCTACGTGCCGATATTGATGCACTCCCGGTAACAGAGCGAAATGACCTTCCGTATAAAAGTGAGGTCAGGGACACTTTCTTGGGCACGGAGACAGGTGTAATGCATGCTTGTGGCCATGATACGCATATCTCCATTTTAATGGGGGTTGCCGAAGTACTTTCAAAAAATAAAAATCTTATCAACGGTACCGTAAAATTCATATTTCAACCTGCCGAAGAAGGGCCTCCTCCGGGTGAAGAAGGAGGTGCTAAACTAATGATCAAAGAAGGAGTCTTAAAAAACCCGGATGTAGATGCTATTTTTGGGTTGCATATCAATTCGGGTACACCTGTCGGGATGATTCGCTATAAACCCGGTGGAACTATGGCGGCAGTTGAACGATTTGTAGTGAATGTAAAAGGAAAACAAACACATGGTTCGGCTCCGTGGAGCGGTGTCGACCCTATTCTGATTTCAGCAAAAATAATTGACGGCTTTCAAACCATTATAAGCAGAGAGTCCAATTTGGTACAGGAAGCGGCTGTGATCACCGTTGGAAAGATAACCAGTGGCGTACGTTTTAATATTATTCCCGAAAGTGCCGAAATGATTGGAACCGTACGTACACTCGACCCAAATATGCGTGACATGATCATTCGCAGAATGACCGAAATGGCTCAGGATATTGCAAAAGCATACGGTGGAAGTGCTACTATCGAATGGCAAAACAATACCGTTGTTACCTATAATGATCCCGAGCTAACCGCAATGATGCTTCCAACACTCCAAAATTTGGCGGGTGTAGAAAATGTGCAACTAATGAAAGCGACCACCGGAGGAGAAGATTTCTCTTATTTTCAGGAAATCGTTCCCGGATTTTATTTCTTTTTAGGAGGAATGACGCCCGGAAATACCACTCCTTATCCGCACCATACCCCCGATTTCATTATCGATGACTCGGGATTATTACTGGGTGTAAAAACAATGTCACAATTATCTATTGACTATTTAAACGCGCAATAAATGCAGGGAGTTATTGATTTTTTGTTAGAAATTCCATGGTGGGTATGGATTCTTACTTTCTTGACCATTGTAGCAATACGTGATGTTTTTTTCAATAAAAGACATACCATCTTACATAATTTCCCTGTTGTTGGACATCTAAGATACTGGCTGGAGGGTATCGGGCCGGAATTACGGCAGTACATAGTAGCTAACAATCGTGAGGAGCTTCCTTTTAATCGTATAGAGCGAAGTTGGATCTATGCTTCCGCGAAAAACGAAAACAATTATGAGGGCTTTGGTACAGACCGCGATATATACAAGGCCAATTATATATTCATTAATAATGCGATGCTTCCGTATAAATTAGATAAAGAGCATCCCAATACAAAGGACCCGTACTTTCTTCCCTGTGCAAAAGTAATGGGAGAAAATCGCCGCCGCAGGCCCTATCGACCGGCATCTGTGATCAATGTTTCTGCAATGAGCTTTGGCTCGTTGTCTGCAAGAGCTATCGAATCCCTAAACAGAGGGTGCGCTATGGCAAATGCCTACCACAATACAGGTGAAGGGGGATTGTCGCCCTATCACAAGAAAGGAAGTGATGTGGTTTTTCATTTTGGAACCGGTTATTTTGGTGTACGTGATGACGATGGAAATTTTTCTATGGAAAAATTAGTACAATTGGTAAAAGATCATCCCCAGGTACGAGCGGTTGAAGTAAAACTGTCTCAAGGTGCCAAGCCCGGAAAGGGTGGTGTTCTACCTGCTTCAAAGATCACGAAAGAGATTGCCGGAATAAGACATGTACCTGTTGGAAAAGACGTTCTCTCCCCTCCTACCCATTCGGCCTTTCAAGGTGTGGATGGTCTGGTTCAGTTTGTAGAGGATATCGCCGAAGCTACCGGGTTACCCGTAGGCATTAAATCGGCTGTAGGAAAATTGGACGATTGGAACCAACTGGCAAAATTAATGGCAACAACCGGTAAAGGCCCTGATTTTATTACTATTGACGGAGGTGAAGGCGGAACCGGTGCCGCACCACCTAGTTTTGCAGATCATGTGGCACTACCGTGGGTATTTGGGTTTAGTGATGTCTATAAAATTTTTAAGGAACACGATTTATGTGAACGGATCGTATTTATAGGCAGTGGGAAATTAGGATTTCCCGCTAAAGCGGCTATGGCATTTTCTATGGGAGCAGATTGTATCAATGTTGCCAGGGAAGCCATGATGTCCATTGGTTGTATACAGGCGCAGATATGTCATAACAATCATTGCCCAAGTGGTATAGCAACACAAAACAAATGGCGACAGAGGGGTATTAATATTGAAGATAAATCTATAAGAGCCCATTTTTATTTCAAGAATTTCAGAAAAGAACTACTGGAAATAACACATGCCTGTGGTTATGAGCACCCCAGTGAGTTCACAATGGAAGATGTTGAATTTAGTTTAGGCGATCGGAATTTGATAAAAACGCTAAAGGATTCCTTTGGATATACAAAGACTGCCGTAGCTTTTAAAAGTGTAAAGGACTGTATGGAATGTCAGCACCTAGGAGGGAACTACAGGCCAAAAGAGGCAAAAAAAGAAGTTAAGGTATTAAAGAAAAATGATAAGGTAAGGTATTAAAATCATTGGAAAAGGTCCAAGAACACTTTTCTGTTCGCCTTGGAAATTGGTACCCGGTATTCGCCTTCCAGAACAATATAACCCTCATTCTCAAAACTTCGCACTTTTTCAATATTGATAATATGGGATTTATGGCATTTAAAAAAAATGCTGCTTAATGATTTTTCAAATTTTCCAAGATTATACGAACTTACGATCTCAGTGTTATTGGTCAAATGAAATTTGGTATACCCTTCATATCCTTCTAAATGCAATACATCATCCTGTGGAATAAAAGAAAGGCCCTTTGCCGTAGGGATGATTATTTTATTTGTATTGGTAATGGTTTCGGTTAACATCTCGATGAGCTTTGTATTGCTCTCGTTCTGGTGTTTTAATTTGATAACTTCCAATGCTTTATTGATCGCATTGGTTAATTCTTCGTTATCAACAGGCTTTAATACATAATCTATTGCAGATTGCTTTAGCGCATCTAAAGCATATTCACTATAGGCAGTTACAAAAATGACCTGAAAATTGATCTCATTGAGTGCAGAAAGTAATTCGAAACCATTCATTCTAGGCATTTCAATATCGAGAAACAGTATATCCGGTTGCTTCTCTTTGATAGCCCTTATGGCTTCTTCCGGCTTTTGAAATGCATTCAATATCTCTATTTCGGGAAACAGTTTTTCTATTTTCTGTTGTAAGCCCTTTAAGGCAGAAACTTCATCATCAACTAATATGGCGGTTCGTTTTATCATTGCAAAGTTTTAATAGTAAATGTCGCGATATTTCCTTTGTTTTTAAGCCCCGGATATACTTCAAATTTAGAGTATTCTATATGCCACATCCCGGAGTTGTTCAAATGAAATATTCTTTCTTCAATTACATCGGAAGAGTTTATCTTCCCGTTGGTTCTGTTCTTTTTCGTGTTCACATAACCCACTCCGTCATCACAGATCTCCGCTTTTATTTCAGAGCTGTTCAGGTATTTAAAATTTAGCATAATGTTCCCGTTCTCCTCTTTGTTGAATATCCCGTGATTTACGGCATTTTCTACTATAGGCTGCAATATCATGGTGGGTATTTTGAATTCTTCGGTAATTATGTTTTCATCTACATTGATCGTATAGTTCAGTTTTTCTTTAAATCTAAGCTTTTCAATGTCAAGATAATTCTTTGGTAAGGTGATTTCATCTGCCAGTGTTATTTCTTTCTCTTTAGAAAGTTCGAAGAATTGCCGTATCAATTTTGAAAACTTCACCAAATATCTTTCGGATGTTTCCGTCTCATTATTATTGATATAATATTGAATTGCGGCCAGGGAATTGAACACAAAATGCGGATTCATTTGAGAGCGTAATGCGTACAATTCAAACTCGGCCAATTTTTTCTGAATGGTTAGTTTTCTTGTTTTCTTGGCAATTTCATATTTCCTTATTCTGTACAATACAATTCCCAGGAGTAAAACCCCCAGGGTAATAAAACTAATTTTTGTTATGGAGCGCTGCCACCATAGCGGTGTTATGCTAAAGGTAACTGTTTTATTGATCGTTCCCGATTTTAGGAACAATGTATAATCGTTTGGCGGCAGATCGGTAAAATTAATACTTGAAGAAGATGTTTGTGTCCATTGGCTATGCAGGGGAGACAACTTATAGTCATAAATAAGATCAGGCCGGTTTTCAGAATAATCAATTCCTGAAACCGAAAAAGTGACCGTATTGTTCCGTGAGTAAGAGAATGTATCCTGTTTTGGAGAGATCAACACATTATCGTATGAAGCTTTTTCAATATATATATCCAGTAATTGCTGTCGTTTTTCAAAATTTTTCGGAAAAATGGCCAGTCCGTTATCTGTACTCACAAAGACCTCATCATTTACCACTGTAACTGCATTGATCTTTCTGGAAGGTAAACCGTGGGTATCGTCAAGTTTTTTGACCAGCTTATAGTCATCACCAAACTTTTGGTAATGTAGCAGCCCTGTTTCTGTTGCGAGCCATACATCTGCTTCTGAAGCAAAAATATTTTCCACACTTAAAAACTCAGTGCCGGGAAGTAGCTTTGTGGTTACCATATCCGTTAGGTAAGCACCATAACCATCTGTACCAACCAGAAGCTGAGAAGGTGCTACGGCTATTAGGTCTAGGATAGGTTTTCTAATATTGGAGTCTGAAAACGGAAACTCCAGAATTGTATCATTTTTTAATGTCATCAATCCATTTGATGTACCTAAAATTATTTGATCATTGAAAGGGATAAGTGACTTCACCCCATACTGCCTGTATTTCTTTGTAAAATTAAAATCCTTAGCATTTATTTTTACAACTCCCCCCGAAGTATTAGCATATAAGAAGCCATTAAAAAAAATAATCTTACGCAACCCTGTACCTTTATTTATAAACCTGACCTTCTTTACATTGTCTTTCCCAATCTCAAAGACCTTAGATTCTGAAACATAGAAATAGGTTTGCAAGGAATCTATATAATTTGCGCTATAGAGAAATCCGTCCTCTTTTAGAATTTGTTTAAATGCTTGCCGGTTCTCATCATACTCATAAAACCCTTTATCAATGACATTGGCAATGATCTTATCCCCGACCTTCGCAACTTTTTTCCCCTTTTTATCCGACAAGAAATATCTGAAATTCCTTTTCACCTGTGGAAGCATATATATTCCATCTGTAAAGGTGGCACTCCATATATTACCGGACCTGTCTATTAAAGAGAAATGCGATTCTAGTTCTTTCTGAACATGAAAGAACTCCTTAATATGATATTCTTTCCCCAGCCGCGCCACAAAATTATAGCCTGATATCTGTAACTCATCATTTAAAAAATTAAACCTGTAGAATCTTGGATGTTTTGACCTAAGATCGTTTTTGAATTTTCGATTGAATAGCCTATTATTATTGAGGTTAAGAATCATATATCCATCGTCGTACAACATACCTCCTATTGAATCCACACTTAAAAACAGTAGTATATTAGGGTATTCGTTTCGGTTTTTTATTTTAAAGAAATCGTATCTGTTATAGTATAAGCTTATTATTCTGTCCCTGGCACTGGCACCGGAATATACTTTTGGTTCCTTTAAATTTTTCTGAATTTTATGTTGGTCAGGAACATACTTCCAACACCCGTCTACTAATGTGTAACCTTTGTTGTTATTTCCGAACATGAACATATTTTCATACTGAAAGATCGATGAAGGGTATAATACAACACTTTTGTCGCAGGCAGGGAAATTATATACGCTATCATTTTTGATATATCCCAGTACATTAGATTTTGAAAAATACCATATCTCATTATTTGGCGCCAAACGGATATCCCAGATATCATTGGTAGGTAAGCCGTTCTTTGTTGTAAATGTTTTAAATTCTTTTCCGTTAAACTTAGCAATTCCTTTATCTGTTACGGCCCATATAAATCCGCTGCGGTCTTGTGTAATACGGTATACATGATCGCTGGGCAAACCATCTTCCATACTGTAGTTTAAGTATTGCTGGGAAAATGAGAAATTCCATATCAACAGGCTAAACACGATGATATGGAATTTTTTTGAACTCATTATGAACGGTATCGATTTAAGATAACTCAAAGACTGCGTATTAAAATTACGCAAAAATTGATTTGTGAGCTTCTTTAGTGCTTAATGAGCTTAAAGGTTTGTCCTTTTTTGCTATGGTCATATACTTCAATAAAATACAGACCATTTTTTAAATTACCTATATAAATGGATCTTTCGGAATTTAAAGTGTCCTCATAAACTATTCGGCCTAAGGAGTCAACAATTCTATAGGACTGTATGTTTTCACTTCGCACATATACGATCTCTGAAGCAGGATTAGGGTAAAGAACAGCTTTTTCATAGGTGTTCTCCGAAGATGCTAAAGTACGTACACACATTTCCTGTGTATAACTTAAAGCGGTATTGTTCACCACAAAAGATGTAACTGCATTAGGTACAAAACCGGATAATACTGGAACAGTTTGAAAAGTAGGAGGAACAGGCGCCAAAGCCAAAGCCAGAAAATCACAATTATTTACCCTGGATGTTGGAGTTCTAACCAGTTCGCTTTCAACAAATCCTCCTGCCGGATCCCTTCTATACCCTACATGATAGTAATCTCCGTTGGTCCCCGGAAAATCCTTTATAAAACTAATGTCCGGATAATAGATCAATGGCATTTGGTACAACCAGAAGTTAAAATCGTCTCCGGATGGTTCTATATTGGGTACCAAATATTGATAGGTAGTTCCTACCTGGTTTCCATTTAATTTTTGAAATTCATGAACAAAAAGATTGGTTTCTCCATACAAAGAGTTGTTGTTGCCATCTACCCAGTTTTCATCCCGGTCATAGCCTGTAATAATTAAATTATTACCGTCTGTGTAAGACTCCATAATAGTAAACCCGTATCGGTTTAGGTCATTATTAGTTATGTACCAGGAACGTCCCAGATCCACAGTTCCGGGAACGTTATCAAAAACAGTAACGCCAAAATAATGAGAGACCGAATAATTGGTTAACATATAAATTTTATCTGAACCTGTATCATAGTACGCATCTACGCTTACATCCTGAGAGTTCCCGAAAATGTAGCTGTTGTTCCAGGCAAAAACTCCCATAAAGTCTATCTTATATGCCAATACTGCTTGTTGGTATCCGCCTCCAATCGGGCCCGTAGCACTTCCGGTAATAAAGAAACCATCACTGGTTTCAGTAATTCCATTTATAAAATCATAATCTACCGGGTTTGTTGACAGATTGGTATCTACCTCAACCGTCCAAATGATATTCAAGTTAAGGTCTACACGCAATACAAATCCAATATTATTATCCACACAGCTAGGATCCAGGGTATAACAATCACTAAAAAAACCTCCTACAACCAATCCTGGGTCCGAAGCTCCGTCACCATCCGCATCACTTTGAGTGAATTCAATATGCAGGCCTCGTGAATTAAAAGTAGAGGGTACTATATCATAATACCGTGCATCTAACAAACTTCCGTTTAATGCATCGATTTTGGCAATGAATGTCTTTCTTAGTCCATTTACATCAACAGAGCCTGTAACAAAAATGAAATCCAGATACGTAACAATATCAAAGCTTCGCAAATGTTGAAGTGTAGAACCGGAATATTTATTGTACCAAATAATATTCCCTGAATCATCTACTTTTTTTAGTACCATTTCTTCATTTTGTAGGGAATTATCAAATAAATTGCCAGCCACAATGTAGTCTGTGACCCCGTCCAATGGCTCAATATTAAGATCGTGGTGATGCTTGTTCACTACCTGAACACTTTTCTGAAACTGTCCAAAAACCGATGTTATTATCAACAGAAAAATAGGGAGCAATAGTACTTTAGTTTTCATAATACAACTATTTTATAGATTCAAAACACCTAAAAATACCTCTCTTACAAGGGTTTACAATATTATATTAAACCATTGCCCTGCTTCATTCAATTAACTGCTTATTTCATTCCATTAATGAATTTGGTTTGTACACATACTAAAAACATAGTAAGTTTGTTATCATATAAGATTTTTTATGGAAGAAGCAACTCAGATTATCAGCTACGTAGCCTATTTGCTTCCTGCGATCGTTGTAGGGGTTATTGCCTATTATTTTTTTAAAGGACATACGGCTAATGAGGAGGGCCGCAGGCGTTACCTCATTCAAAAAGAAGCGCAAAACAAAATATTACCTATGCGTTTGCAGGCTTATGAGCGTATTACACTTCTTTTGGAACGTATTGACCCTAATAAACTTTTGATACGTGTAAAACCATTTGCCGATGAAGTTGACAAATACGAAATGCTCCTCATCAAGAACATTGAGCAGGAATTTGACCACAACCTTACACAACAGATCTACTTAACACCGGAGTGCTGGAATTTGGTCAACGCGGCTAAAAATGCTACCATACATGTAATACGGCAAGCTGCCATGCACGAAAAAGACAATACTGCAGATCATATGCGGGAATGGCTCTTACGAAATTTTATGGAGGAAAACACGCCTTCACAAAAAGCATTGTTATATGTTAAGAAAGAAGTGGGTGAACTGTATTAACTGTCTTGCATCTTAATTTCGTTGAGTTCGGTATTCTTTTGCATAGCATATTTAAAGCCACTTTCCCACCAACTTGCCATCATCTTTTTATCAAAGATCAATGAGTTTGTAGTAAGCACCGTAGGTGTATAATATAAATTGATAACCGCATCCTTATTTCCTGCAACAAATTTTCCAATACGGATGTTTTGTTTTTCAACACGGTCCAGCATATATGCATGCATATTGGTAAGCAACGAAAACACATTCTTTGAAGGTAGCCTGTTGTAATAGGTGATTTCAGTTTCGAGGATAATAACATCTACTGTGGTCGCCCCCCTGTTAATAGCTTCTTCAATGGGTACCATGCTTCCAAAACCTCCATCGGCATATTCACACCCTTCTTTTTTTACCAGGCTCATAAAAGGAATATAATTACACGAAATCCAGATCCAATCCAGAAAATCTTCATACTCAAAATCATTTATGGATTTGTATTCTACCTGATTCAATGAAAGATTCGAAACGGTGACAACCACTTCTTTGGGTCCGGATTTCAATTCAATGAATTCTTCCTCGGTGAAGGTTTCTTTTATTAGCTTCCGGAGATTATGACTTTCCCCAAAGGTTTTACTTCCGCGGAAAAAATTACGCAAAACCCGTAAATGGGCAATACTTATCTGCTTACCTCCATATTTGTCCTTTTTTATTAGGAACGGGCGATGGCTAAAAATACTACTTTGGTCTACAGAAGTATATACTTCCTTGATCTTTTCCACTTTGTGTAATGCCAAATGAGGTATCAGCAAGCTCCCTGTAGAAGTACCTACAAACAAATCGTAATCGTGATCCAACTCTTCCAATAAATACTGAGCAACACCGCCGGCAAATGCGCCTTTGCTTCCTCCTCCAGATATCACCAACGCCCTCATTCTACTTCCATATTACGTAACACATAATCTCGTTCCTTTTCTGAAAAAGAATCCGTCATACTTAAGATCATTGCTTTATGATCTGAATTTTTTAGAACCTCTTTCAATAAGGCTCTGGCATAATTTCTAAAACGCCAGCTATGGTGGACACAGGCATTTACCAGGTTTCCTAAAACTGAAGTTTCGTACAATTGTAATTCACTTACATATCCAAAAGCACGTTCCCGTATTTCAAAACTGAAATTAGGAGAGGTAAATCCTTTAAGTTCTTCCAAAAATCTAGCCTTTTCAGCCTGCCGGTAATCATTTGTCACTACAGCCAGTACCAGCCACAACTGACGTACATTCTTATCCTGAAATCCAATGGTGTTTTCCATTTTGTCGAGATAAGCGTGTTGGTTTTTCGGAAAAGCAGCCCATAGGTTATACAACGCCCCTTCTTTGGTAACGTATGAAGCATCATCTAGTAATGTTTCGTATTGAGCTTGCAATTCTTTTGGAATGGCTTGTAGGGTAAGCGCAATAGCTTGCCTGACATATAAATTATTACTCTCGAACCCTTTTTTGTACAAGGAAACCGTTTCGGAAATTGCTTCACCTTCTAACTGATAAATAGCTTCCTGCCCAATAAAGTCATTGGGAAAAGTAAGTGCTGTTTTAAGCTGAATTTGTTTATCCTTTAAAGGAACATTACGAAGAGCAGACATTTCGAAAAAGCTTTGGATGAACTTCGACTTCATTAAGGACTTATAGGCCTGTTCTGCTTTGAAGGCACTTTGTTCCAGCCAATCTGCTTCCCACGTAGAGATATCTTTTTCGGAAACAGATTTTACTTCACTCAAAAAATCTGAAGTGGTCACATTCTTAAACTGATGCTTCAATAGATATTTTTTAACGGCCTTATTAAATGCTTCTTCCCCTATATATTCTTTCAAAATATGTAGTGCCCACGCTCCTTTTTCATAAAAAGTAAGCGAACTGGCCTTAGGGTTGAGTAATGATTCTCCTTTCCCCTCATCACTTAATGCTTTGAGTTGCTCGGCAGAATTATACAACTTCCAATAGTAATATTCTTCTCCAAAGATTTTCTTTTCAGCCAGCAAAGCATAATAGGTTGCAAACCCCTCATGCAACCAATGATGAGTACCTTCGGTTTCTGTAACCAGGTTACCAAACCATTGATGGGCCAGTTCATGAGCGTTCACATTTACATAATTACGGTCATTAAAACCCAAAGAGTCAACCACAAAAGCTTCAGAAAAAATTGTAGCAGTGGTGTTTTCCATTCCTGCGTACAAAAAATCACGAACAGGTACTTGTTTGTAATTCTGCCAGGGATAAAGCACCCCGATCTCAGTCTCCAGAAAATCAAATATTTGTTTGGTATATCGATAGGTAGGTTCGGCTTTTAAAGAATCTTTTTGATCGTAGTAAAGTTCAATCGGAATTCCGGATTTGGAGGATAGTACCTGTTTTTTAAAATCTCCTACCGCAAATGCTAAAAGATAGCTTGCCATAGGCTGTTGCATATCCCATTTCCAATACCTTCTATCATCTTTTTGAAGCGTTGATACTAGTTTGCCATTAGCAATTACCGTACTTTCTGAAGGTGTAATTACAGTAAGATCAAACTCAATCTTATCGTTCATATCGTCTATACTGGGTAACCAGTGCGAGGTATATTTACCCTGCCCCTGTGTCCATATCTGATCTCCTGTGAAATAGAGTGTTTGCTTCGGCGTTGCTTCATAGCTAAAGAAAGCGTTGTATTGTCTTCCTTCTTCAAAAGGGCCCAATAGCCAGATTTTGTCTTCTGTTGCCGAAACCTGCACTCCTTCCAAAGCAGCTTTTGTAATGGTCATACGGACCGCATCCAAATAAATGGAGTCTGTTTTTTTGAGTACTTTAAATGAATAGCTTACTGTTCCTTTTATTTTTTTTTCTGAAACAACAGGTTCCACAATTGCATCGGCCCTTAAAAAATCAACAACAGATACTTGTTGTCCAAGGCTGCTAAAACTACAAATTAGAAGAAGAGCATAAATTATTTTCATAAATGGGTCCAATGTAAGATCGAGAATAGCTAAAGGTATTCAATAATAACAAAAAAAGCAGGTATTCTAAAATTACCTGCTTTTAAGAACGTTGATTATGGTTTGTTATTCTGTTACTATAGGAGCATCTATAGGTGTATTACTCTTTACAACAACAAAATTGGAAATTGCATAATAAGCATTACTGGTGCCTCCGCTATTACTTACCCAATCTTCAAGATCGTATT
>JANQOS010000079.1 GCA_028285705.1 Altibacter sp. | reverse complement strand
ATCTTAACACCTAAGCGTTTCGATTCTGATTCGCGACCGTTCTTAGAACTACCAACTCCTTTTTTGTGAGCCATTTTCTTTCGGTTTTATATTATTATTTACTTAATGCAGCAATTAAATCGGCTTTCTTCATAGAAGAGATACCGCTAATTCCTTTCGCTTTTGCCAATTCTTTTAATTGAGCAACTGTCATTTTGCTCAAATCTTCTGCCGGAGCAGCTTTCTTTTCGGCTTTTGCTTTAGGTGCAGCTTTGGCCTCCTTTTTAGGAGCTGCTGTTTTTGTTTCTTTTTTTGGAGCCGCTTTCTCAGCTTTCGCCGGAGTTGCTTTTTTTGCTCCTGAAGCTACTATGCTTTCAATAACAATTTCAGAAAGAGATTGTCTGTGACCGTTTTTAACACGGTATCCTTTTCTACGTTTCTTTTTGAAAACAATGACTTTATCACCTTTAAAGTGCTTTACGACTTTTGCTCCTATTTGAGCGCCGTTTATAGCCGGGGCGCCAACAGTTACTTTGTCTCCATCACCAATAAGAAGTACGTTGTCAAAAGACACTTTTTTACCTTCTTCTACCGGTAAACGATTGACAAAGACTTTTTGGTCTTTCGCAACTTTCATTTGCTGCCCTGCTATCTCTACAATTGCATACATAGCGTAATCGTTTATTATAATTAGTTATACAAATACTTCTATCCCTACGATAAAAGCGGGTGCAAATATAATTCTAATTAATTAAACCGCAAACAGTTTCTACGAAATTAAAGAGCTAAGACCTAAGAATTTTGATTCCAGGATTCTTTGAGCAATTGCATAAAGGCCAATGTAAGGACCACTGTAGTGGAAAAGCCCATCATTACTAAAGAAATAATTACAATAAGCCCTCCTTTATTATAGTTTAATCCCCAGGAATCCAATATAGCATTTGCAAATTGTTTATCTATCTGAAAAATATAGACCGCCATGAACACTGCAAATAATATTGTAGCCACACCCCCTGTAAAAAGCCCTATTTGAAACCCTTCTTGATATTTGAAACTCGATATTTCCGATTTGTATTTCTTTATTGCCATTAAAATTCCAGCACCAAAAATTACCCCGTTAGCAGCACTTAGCACAGGGTATTGATGCAATCCTAATAATTTTGTAATTAAGAAATAAGCGATCAAAAAAACTGCTATTACAATTCCATATTTTAGATAATACTTTCCCATAACTCAAAATATTGGTGTTCTATAAATTTCGGAAAAAAATTCAGAAATACCTGATAATTAAAGTTTTATTATCCTTTCTGCTATTTTTTGTTGGCCAAATACACCCCAAATAATATGATAGCAGCTGCAAATGCCTGAAGGAAACCAAATGATTCCCCATCTATTAATCCCCATACAACAGCTACTATTGGCATGGTATACGTCACTGAAGAAGCAAAAACAGGACTTGCAATTTGAACCAGTTTATTGAATATCACTTTTGCGATCGCAGTACCAAACAGTGATAGAATGGCAACATAACCAAAAGATATCTGCATTTCCCTGGAATCCAAAATGGCTTCAAAAAACCCTGTTAGGTATAAGATCACCAAGGCTGGTAGAAAAAGAAATATAAAATTCCCCGTGGTCACAGCCAAAGCACTAATGTCATTTAAATACTTCTTAATTATGTTTACATTGAATGCATAACCTATTGTTGCTAAAATAATAAGAGAACTATACCAATAATCCTGACCAGGATTTAGATCTGCTCCTGCCAATATTAGTAATACGGTTCCAACAAGACCCACTATAACACCCAGGATCTGTAATCTGGAACTAAGTATCTTAAACAATAATATCCCTACGGCAACAGTTGCCAAAGGGGTTAAAGAATTTAATATTGAAGCAATGGCACTGTCTATATGATTTTGGGCCATCGCAAATAAGAAAGGCGGAAAAAAGGAACTTACGAGCCCCGAAATGATAACCCATTTCCAATGTCGTTTCTTTATCTGCTTTAAACTCTTAAAACCAACGCTAAAAAGAAAAAGGGACGTTAGAACAATGCGGAGCGCCCCTACCTGGTAATCTGTTAAACCAACCAGGCTTTTCTTAATAAGGATAAAAGAACTCCCCCAAATAAGAGAAAGTATAAGAAGATATATCCATTTAAGATTGGCGGTTTTCATTTTTTGTTTTAAAAAAACAAAAGTCTGAAAATTACGATTAAGTATATGCTAAAAAACTAATTCTTTTGCCAGGAAATAGTTTCCATAATACGACGAATATCATTTCGGAGGTAAACTACTGCAGGATAAACAGAATCGAAGTTGGGTTTGGACTCAAAATAAAGTGATCCTGTTACAAAATGATTGATACTATCCGTTACATAAAACTGAGATTGAGTTGCGGCGTCCCCATTGATCATATAAAACATTCCATATACCTTGTTGATAGAATCCACTCGAGGTTGTTCAAAAATAGCCTCTGCCTTAATAGTATGATCATATGTGAGTTTTTGAGCATCATATAGCAAAGAATCAAGATTATCATTTTCGATCTCCCTATATGTTAAATAAACAGTTGCCTTCATTGCGGGATACTCCAAATTCATCCAGCAATTTTTCTTTTTCTGAAGAACAGCTTGTTGATTTTTTTCGAACACATACGGACAATTGGCCCCGGCTTCTTTATACGAAGCTACGGGATACTCCAACCGAAGCATTGCACTAGGCTTTATCACTATGTCATCATCACAAGAAACCACAAAACCCATAAAAAACAATAAAAAGAAGATCCGCATACTAGATATCAATGGAAAGTTTAATTTGTTTAATGCGCTTATTCTCAAACGCTTCAATGGTAAACGCATAATTATAGAAGGTTATTATTTCATTTTTCTTTGGAAATCCCTTAGAAACCTCCAAAAGGAAGCCGGCGAGTGTTTCTGCCTCTCCTTTCTCCTTCTCAAATATTTCCGGGTCTTCCAGTTGTATTACTTTGTAAAAGTCCTTTAAAGGAGTTTTTCCTTCAAATACAAAGGTATTTTCATCCAATTTTGAGAATATAAGGTCATCATCATCAAATTCATCACTAATCTCTCCAACGATTTCTTCAATAATATCTTCCAAAGAAATGAGTCCACTGGTACCACCATATTCATCAACAACAATTGCCAAATGCATCTTCATGTCTTTAAATTCATTTAGCAAATCATCCAATTTTTTATTTTCAGGAACAAAGTATGCTTCTCGTTTTAAAGAGATCCAATCTAAGTTTTTCCGGTCTATAAAAGGAATCAGGTCCTTTACGTATAAAACTCCCGTGATGGTATCTATACTATCTTTATAAACCGGTATACGTGAATACCCATGAGAAATAATTTCCGGAATGATATCTTTAAAAGCTGTATCTTCATTCAATGCAAACACTTCCATACGGGGTTTCATTACTTGTTTAGTATCCGTATTTCCAAAAGTGACAATTCCTTTTAGGATCTTCTGTTCCTCTCGAGTTGTGTCTTCTTCACTGGTGAGTTCCAAAGCTTGTGACAATTGGTCCACACTCAAATTGGATTTTTGTTTCCCAAATTTCTCCTGAAGATAAATTGTCGCAGAACGCATAGGCAGGCTTAAAGGAGCAAATAACTTATCCAGAAAGTTTAACGGATATGCCATAAATGATGCAAATGAAACCCTATTCCTGCTGGCATACACTTTTGGGAGAATTTCTCCGAATAGTAGAATAAGAAATGTTGCCACACCTATTTTCAGTAAAAAAACCGAATCAATTTCAAAGAAAAAAAGATCAAGCCTATAGTTCCACCCTTCAAACCAAACAGAGCTTAAAGATTCAAATAATAAGACAATGGCAATATTGATAGTATTATTGGCCACTAAAATAGTAGCTAATAACTTTTTGGGTTTTGATAGAAGTCTTTGGGCAATTGCAAGTCTTTTTGATGGAGACTTTCCTTCATTTCCTTCAAAATCGGTAGGAGTAAGTGAAAAGAAAGCAACCTCTGCGCCGGAAATTAATGCAGAACACAAAAGTAGTACAAGCAATAGAATAATACCTGTTATATGTGTGAAGTCAATTAATGCAATAAATAATAAACTGGGAGGCTCTATATCCAATGTGTTGATATTGATTAAACATTAAAACGGCAAATCGTCATCCTCCTCTCCAATGGTTTCCTGAACCTGAGGATTTTGCGGTTCCGTTTTAGTAGTTTCGGGAGTCATAGTTCCTGTATTTGTTTGTGGCACTGCTCCACTCTCACCTTTTGGCGTTAAAAATGTAAAGTCAGTGCATTGGATTTCCGTGCTATAGCGGTCGTTCCCTTGCTCATCTTGCCATTTGCGTGTTTTCAACCTTCCCTCTATATAAATTTTATCTCCTTTCTTCAGGTACTTTTCGCAAATCTCTGCAGCTTTGTTTCTCACAACGATATTGTGCCATTCCGTATTCGTTACACGTTCTCCTGTGGTTCGGTTGGTATAGGACTCATTCGTTGCCAACGGGAACCTTCCTATACTTCCTCCACCGTCAAAATAGTGCATTTTCACTTCATCACCGGTATGCCCAATTAGCATCACTTTGTTTAATGTCCCGCTCATAATCTTTAAATTGAATTAATATACAAAGGTAAATTTTGTGTTTTAAATATAGGTATTTTTTCAGTTTTTCATGGGAGAAAAATTCGAAATAAAATTTTCAATCAGTACCGGTACGGCATAGCTGCCAATTCCGGAAATAGGAATTCCTTTTTCCTTTAATTCTGAAACTTCCACGATCCAAAAACGGGTATATAAATGCTGGTGTGATAGCTTATGGATTATGGACTCCTCATTAAAAAGAGTAATAGACCGAAGATTTAGGTCTTTTGCAAAATTCTTATATTCGGAAAGCTGTTTTAGTTGTTCAATATCTGTTTCCGAATCACTTTCAATTAATGGAAACTCGTACAACTGCCGCCAGATCCCTTTTTGAGTTCGCTGTTGTAGGATTGTAGTATTATTTTCAGAAAGCACTACCATATAATTGAAATACCTCTTTTTAACTTTCAGTTTTTTCAGTTTTACAGGTAGTTTGGAAACTTCCCTGTTCTTAAAAGCTTCACAGCTATCGTTGAATATGCAATTATTACAATCCGGATTTTGCGGAATGCAATATCGGGCTCCAAATTCCATAATTGCCTGGTTGCAAGTTCCCGGTTGCGACACATCTATAAGATGCTGTGCCAGTTGTTTAAACTCTTTGATACCTGCCGTGCCATTAACCGGTGTTTTAATGTTGAAGAGGCGAGACAAAACCCTATAGACGTTTCCATCTACAACTGCTGTTGGCTCATTAAAACAAATAGAGGCAATGGCGCTTGCCGTATAATCGCCAATGCCTTTTAATTTTATAAGTTCTTTATAGGTATTTGGGAATTCCCCGTTCAATTCATTTGCAATATATTTTGCTGTAAAGTGCAGGTTTCTGGCCCGTGAATAATAACCCAGTCCCTGCCATAATTTTAAAATTTGCGATTCGGGAGCATTGGCAAGATCTTTAATAGTAGGAAATGTCCTAATGAATTTCAAATAGTATGGTAATCCTTGTCTTACACGGGTTTGTTGTAGCATTATTTCAGATAGCCAAACAAAGTACGGGTTCGTCGTTCCTCTCCAGGGAAGGTCACGTTTATTTTCTAAATACCACGGAATGAGTTTTTTATAAAAAAAAGTGGCTTTTTTTGGCATTTCACAAAAATAGCCTTTATCTAATTATAATTTAACGGATTATGGTTTGAATTATTGATTTTAAAATCCTTATATTTGCCCTCTTGAAAAATGAATATAATAATTATAATTTAAAGAATTACAGAATGACTAAAGCAGATATCGTAGCAAAAATTTCCGAAAAATTAGGAATGGAAAAAGGTGATGTTCAGGCTACAGTAGAAACCTTTATGGATGAGGTTAAAAACTCTCTTGAAAGTGGGGACAATGTTTACTTAAGAGGATTTGGAAGTTTTATTATTAAGAGAAGAGCTGAAAAAACCGGTAGAAATATTTCAAAAAACACTACAATCAAAATTCCTGCTCACAACATTCCCGCGTTTAAACCTGCAAAGGTATTTGTAGAAGGCGTTAAGACTAATGTTGAAGTAAAATAATAATAACATTAAAAAAAAGTTAGTATGCCTAGTGGTAAAAAAAGAAAAAGACATAAGGTAGCAACGCATAAGCGCAAGAAAAGAAGACGCGCTAACCGCCACAAGAAAAAGTAGTTTTCCCAACTACTTTTTTCGTTTAAGGAAGAAAGAAAACGTTCTTTGAAAATGAAACTATATTGCTTTTATACCTTAAAGTAAATGGTTTCGACGGGTTTATTATTAAAAACCTGTGATAAATTATTGTTTAATCCATTTGTCACGCCAAAGCGTGATGGATAAAAATTAATTAGAAGTGAACTACGAATTATTTATTAGATCCAGTTCACAAGAAGTTGATTTTGCCCTTTTAAAAGATGGAAAACTAGTAGAATTAAATAAGGAGGAAGAGGACAACAAATTTTCGGTTGGCGACATTTATCTCGCCAAAATCAGAAAAACTGTTCCTGGTCTTAATGCTGCATTTGTAAATGTAGGTTACGAAAAAGATGCTTTTTTGCATTATCATGATTTAGGACCAAAAGTTCTTTCTCTTTTAAAATTCGTAAAACGTGTAAGCACAGGTAAACTTAAAGATTACTCTTTAAAAGAATTCCCATTTGAAAAAGAGATTGATAAAAATGGAGGCATTAACGACGCCCTTAAATCCAATCAATCTATTCTGGTACAAATCGTTAAAGAGCCCATTTCCACAAAAGGCCCAAGAATTAGCTCCGAGCTTTCCATAGCAGGACGCTATATTGTTTTGGTTCCTTTTTCAGACCGGGTCTCTATTTCTCAAAAAATAGAGTCCAAGAAAGAGAAAGAAAGGTTAAAACGCTTAATTACAAGCATTAAACCTAAAGGATTTGGCGTTATTATACGTACTGTAGCAGAGGGCAAAAAAGTAGCAGAACTGGATAGAGATTTACAAAATCTCACAGATCGCTGGACAGCGATGTGTAAAAAGCTACGAGGAGCGCACCATCCTAGTAAGGTGCTAAGTGAATTAAGCAGAGGTTCTTCTATGATCCGTGACGTATTTAATGACTCGTTCTCGGCCATACACATAGATGATGAGACACTCTACTTACAAATAAAAGATTATGTGCAGGAAATTGCACCTAATAAAGAGAATATCGTAAAGTATTATGATTCAAAGGTCCCCATTTTTGAAAAATTTGGGATCGAGCGTCAAATTAAAACTTCCTTCGGTAAAACTGTTTCCGGTAGCAAAGGAGCATATTTGGTGATAGAACACACAGAAGCCATGCACGTTATAGACGTGAATAGTGGTAACCGTAGTAACAAATCCAAAAACCAGGAAGATACAGCACTCGAAGTAAACTTAATTGCTGCTACCGAAGTAGCACGACAATTGCGTTTGCGAGACATGGGAGGTATTATTGTGGTCGATTTTATAGACATGGCTAACGCCGGCAACCGCAAGAAGCTCTTTAATCACCTTCGTGACGAAATGAATGAAGACAGAGCGAAGCATAAGATACTTCCTCCAACAAAATTTGGATTAATACAAATTACCCGCCAACGTGTAAGGCCTGAGATGAATATTAAGACCCGCGAGGAAAACCCCAATAATAATGGTGGTGAAAGCGGTGAGATCGAAGCCCCAATCATAGTGGTAGATAGAATTAATGAAGAGGTTAAACGCCTCATACAAAAAGACTATAAAAAGATTACACTTAATGCACATCCTTTTATAGCAGCCTTTTTAACAAAAGGTTTTCCGTCTGTGCGAACCAAGTGGTTTATGGAGCACAAAAAATGGATAAAAATTCAACCTAGAGACGCTTACACGTATCTTGAATATCATTTCCACGATAAAAATGGAGAAATGATAAAATAAAATGAAACCCTTCCTGTTTTAGGAAGGGTTTTTTTATGCCCAGTTTTGAAAAGATTTTTTAATTTCCCTTCTTGAAAAAATACAAAACATATTCTGTTCCGGAAGCCACAAAACGTATGGAACGCTATTGCGCCTATCAGGAGCGCTGCCATAAAGAAGTACACCAAAAGCTAAAGGAAATGAGAATGATCCCCGATGCAATAGATCAAATCATATTTCATTTATTACAAAATAACTTTTTAAACGAAACACGATTTTCGCAAGCTTTTGCACGTGGAAAATTCAAAAACAAAAAATGGGGGAGGAATCGCATTGTTCGTGAATTAAAATTTCGAAATATTTCAAAATACAATATAACAACCGCTTTAAAGGAAATTAGTGAAACCGAATATCTACAAACATTCCAGGAGCTTGCCGAAAAACGATTTGCCCAATTAGCATCTGAGAATGATCTTCAGAAAAAAAGAAAAAAACTGGCCAACTATCTATTATACCGTGGATGGGAAAGTAGCTTGGTCTATGAGAAAATAAATGAAATTGTTCGTTAAGAAATCCCCAATTTACGATGTGTCCTCGTAATGGCTTTTTCATTTTTGGCATCGATCCATACCTGCCCCTTGAGTCTTCGCATTAGATTGTCATAATGGCGCATAATAAAAATATTGTACAATGCCTTTCCAAAATTTTTGGGGTTTCTCGCAATAGCCCGTAAACTCATGGAAAACCCTGGTGTGAGATAACGCATATAATGCCAGTACCCTTCAGGCATATAAAGTACATTGCCGTGTTCCAGGTGAGCAATATAGCCTTTTGCTTTTTTAAGGGCAGGCCATTTTTCATAATCCGGATTCGTAAAATCTATGTCTTCCCGGGTAATTAACGAATGAGGAATTTTATAGAGATAGTCATTTTGCTTTTGGTCGAAAAGAATGGTTTGCTTCTTTCCATGAAAATGAAAATGGAAGATATTCGCGAGGTCAATATCGTAATGCATAAAGGTATAACTGTCCTTTCCTCCAAAAAATAACATGGGCAGGCCTTTCATTAATTTCAAACCAAAATCCGGATATGAGAAATCGTTCTGCAAAACCGGCACTTCTTTTAAGATATTCCATAAAAAAATCCGAAATTTGGTTGGCTCACGTTTTAAGAGATCAATGTATTCCCTCATCTTCATTTTAGCATGCGGTTCATTGAACCCGTCTTTATAATCCACAGGCCGGTTATCATAAAGAGGGACAGTTTTGTCACCTGCAACATCGGCCATATAATCCAGGTTCCATTTTTTAAATGCCGGCCAATCCTCAACAAACCGTTCTATTACAACCGGTTTTTGAGGCTTAAAATAATTTTTAAGAAAATCTTTCTTTGTTATGGTTTTAACTCTTTCTACTTCCTGTAACTGCATATTCTATAATAAGACTTCAAAAATACAAATCTTATATAATATAATTTCTGGTAACATAATTATATAAAAAGACCGGCTCAAGGCCGGCCTTTCAAGTTATTGAACAAAAGGTTAATTATTTGTAGTAATTACCAGAGCATCGGTATATTCGCTAAAGCCATCACTTCCACAATTGGCTCTCACATAGATCTCATAGGTTGTAGCTGGAGTTAATCCATCGATCCTATAACTATTCTGAGATGTCGGCTCTACAGTTCCGCTACCTATCGGATGGCCTACAAGCCCATATTCAACCTCCCAGGCTGTTTCATTATTCTCATTCCAGGTTATATCTATGAAGTTAGACCCCAAACCTATTTGTGTAAGATCTAAAGGAATATTACAGGTTATTACAGGATCCAGTGTAATGAAATCCAAAGTGATATAATCACTAAACCCGTCACTTCCACAATTATTGCGTAAATAAATTGTATAACTTGTAGAAGGAGTTAAATTCTCTATTAAGTAATTAAATTGCGAAGTTTGTGCTACAGTACCTGTACCCAATTGAAAACCTGTTGGGCCGTATTCAATTTGCCAGGCTGTCCCCGTACTGGTATCCCATTCAAAAAGTAATGATGTACTGTTCAATTGTACCACGGTAATAACTGCAGGTGCATCACAATTATTATTGGAACCATCATCATCTTTTTTACAAGAAACCATAATAATGGCCAAAAAAACTACCAAAAAAATCTTTTTCATAAATAATATGTTTGTTTGTTGTTTAACGGAAAGTCTTCCGAAATATTTAAAAATCCAAAAAAAATAAAGGTTATTCCGAAGCTTTTGCTTTTTGCTTGGCTTCTTCATTCCGTTCAATGGTATGCTCCGGCCGGCTCCATTTTGGTTTTTCTCCCAGGGGTTGATATTTTGAAGCCTCTGCTTCCACTGTTTCCGGCTGGGCCTTTTTCACAAAAGGCTTTTGAGGTTCTAAGCCAAGTAAATTAAACATCTCCATATCCTCATTTACATCGGGATTTGGCGTTGTTAAAAGTTTGTCCCCGGCAAAAATTGAATTTGCTCCTGCAAAGAAACACATTGCCTGTCCTTCTCTGCTCATTTCTGTCCTCCCTGCCGAAAGCCTTACTTGTGTTTGAGGCATTACAATACGAGTAGTCGCAACCATACGTATCATCTCCCAAATTGAAACAGGTTCTATATCTTCCATAGGTGTTCCTTCCACGGCAACCAATGCATTGATAGGTACAGATTCAGGTTGCGGGTTTAAAGTAGCTAAGGCCACCAGCATTCCTGCACGGTCCTCCAGTTTTTCTCCCATTCCTATAATTCCACCGCTACAGACAGTAACATTTGTTTTTCTAACATTATCAATGGTATCTAAACGATCCTGATAGGCACGTGTAGAGATCACATCTTTGTAATAATCCTCACTGGTATCCAAATTGTGATTGTAAGCGTACAAACCTGCCTCTGCTAATCTTTTTGCTTGATTTTCAGTGATCATTCCAAGCGTACAACAAACCTCCATATCCAATTTATTGATGGTACGTACCATTTCCAGCACCTGGTCAAATTCCTCTCCGTCCTTCACATTGCGCCACGCAGCTCCCATACATACGCGGGAACTCCCTGAAGCTTTTGCACGCAAAGCCTGTGCTTTTACATGCTGTACACTCATTAGATCGTTCCCTTCAATATCTGTATGATATCTGGCTGCCTGCGGACAATATCCGCAATCTTCCGGACAACCTCCTGTTTTTATAGAAAGTAACGTAGATACTTGTACATGATTTGGGTTATGAAACTCTCGATGTATCGTTGCCGCTTCATATAGCAGCTCCATCATGGGCTTATTATAAATATCCAAAACCTCTTGTCTGGTCCAGTTGTATTTGATGTCTTTCATAAGGTCAAAAATAAATAAAATATAAGTCTAAAATCAGGGTTTGGATATAATAATGCTAACAGCATTTCCACCAAATCCTACAGCATTTACCATTATGTTCTTTAATTGATCGGGTAAATGTCTTTGATTATCAAAAAACGGGTTTTCAATTAGTTTGTTATTCTGTAACATTAAAACTGCCATCTCCACACTTAGCATTCCCGAAGCTGCAAAAGTGTGTCCAACCAACCATTTGTTGGAAGTTAGTAACGGCAAATTCTTCCCAAAGACATTTGCAATTGAATTGTACTCTGCCACATCTCCTTTTACGGTTCCGGGAGCATGCATTATAACTACATCCACTGTTTCTAATTTCGCCTTCCGAAGTGCCATACGCATGGATTTCTGAAAGCATTGGGCATTTTCGGAAATAGAGCTGTTATGTACCAGCTTTTCGGTTGCATATCCAAAACCGCTAATGACAGCTTGTGTCCTTTTTGAAACTCCTTTTTCCAAAACAGCTACTGCCGCACCTTCTCCCAGCACCATGGTATTTTTCTTTTTCTGAAGCCGTAACGACTCACAGCCCATCACATTTTCAGACCTGGAATAGAGCTTCAATGCTTGCATTTGTGCAATGGTAAAGGGCGTTAAAGCAGCTTCACTGCCTCCCGCAACAAAGAGGTCTACCATATCTGCCTGTAACCATGCAATCCCATTGAGCATAGCATGCAGGGCAGTAGAGCAGGTAACAGAATGTCCTATTTGCACTCCTTCAATTCCCAAATCCTGACCTACCCAGGAAGATATATTTCCCAAAGTGGTTGTAGGCGATGTATATGCCGAAACACTTTCGCTTTTCAAAAACTGTGAATGGTATTTTTCAAACAATTGCGTAGCTCCTCGTGAGGACCCAATATTTATCCCAATATCTTTAGACGAATATTCTTCAGCCATAAAAGCCTGTCTGGAAGCTAATACTGCAAGTAGAACAGAGCGATCCAGTTTTTGATAAACAGAATTCTCACTCTGAAGTTTCATCAGGCTTTTCTCCGCATTAGCATTAAGGCAGGAAACCCAAATTTCTGCTTTGTTGAACTCCTTTTTGACAAAAAGCGGACGCTTCGCCATATAACTTTGCCAGGTTTCATTTTGAGAATTCCCTAAGGCAGAAATCGAAGCAATATTTGAAATTGAAATAGGTGTGTGCAACTTTTTTATTAATTTGTTGCAAAAATAAGGGTTCTGGCCTTTGTAAACATCCTTAATTTAAAATTATATGGAAGAAAATTCAGATCATAGATCCTGGTTTGGTAGAAACTGGAAGTGGGTAGTTCCTTCGGGAGGTTGTTTACTAATTATTATTCTCTTTATAGCCTTTGCAGGAACATTATTTGTCGGGGTTACATCAATGTTTAAAGATTCACAACCCTATAAAGAAGCTGTTTTAAAAGCTCAAAACAATGAAATTGTAATTGATGCTTTGGGAGAACCCATTGAAACTCATGGAATGGTAAGTGGAGGAATTAATTACTCCGACGGTGAGGGCCATACCAATCTTGAAATACCTATTAAAGGACCTAAAGGAAAAGCACTAATTATTGTGGTAGCAGATAAATATACCGAAGTATGGGAATACCAAACCATGGAAGTAACCCTAGAAGATACGGGTGAGACAATCCCATTGCTTATTACTGAGGGTTCTTTAGAAGATCGATAAACTTTTTTCGATACTTATATATATTTTTTCCAGTTGCTTATCTGTAATTACATAAGGCGGGATCATATAAATAGTATTTCCCAAAGGGCGTAAAAAAACACCTTGCTTCATAAAGAATTCAAACAATTGATCACGAAGGCTACCATAACGTTCCATTTCAACATTTAAATCTAAAGCAAAAATTACCCCCAAAGACCTTACAGCATCAACTTTAGGATGGTCAGCAATTTTCTTTGCAAATGACCTGTGGGCCCTGGCGATAAGGGAAATATCCTTTTGGATTTCTTCTGAAGTAAGTAGTTCAATTCCGGCAATGGCAGTTGCACATGCTATGGGATTAGCACTATATGTATGCGCATGAAAGAACCCTTTCCCAATTTCGTCATCCAAAAAGGCATCAAATACCGGCTGTGTACAACTTGTAATACTCATAGCCACCATACCTGCAGTCAATGCTTTGCTTAAACAAATGATATCGGGTTGTATTTCCAGGTACGATGATGCGAAATACTTTCCGGTTTTTCCAAAACCGGTCATTACTTCATCGGCTATGCAAAGTATATTGTTTTGCTTACAAAGTTTCAGAATTTCTTCTAACCCTCCAACATCATGGAATTTCATTCCGGCAGCACCTTGCACTAACGGTTCATATACAAATGCCGCACACTTATTTTCGGCACAAATTTGCTTCAGCTTTATAAGTAGCTCCGCTAGATTATCTTTTGTCGGAACGGGAATTCTTTCCACCTTTAGAAAAAAATCTTTAAATGGCCCATTATATACGGAAAGGCCCGAAACACTCATTGCACCAAATGTATCACCGTGAAATCCTCCTTCAAAAGCCAATAAGGTGTCTCGCTTTTCTCCTTTATTGAAATGGTACTGCAGCGCCATTTTAATTCCGGCTTCTACTGCAGTAGATCCATTGTCATTGAAAAATATCTTTTGTTGGTTTGAAGGTAGAATTCGCATTAATTTTTCGGAAAGCTCTACGGCAGGTTTATGTGTAAAACCGGTAAAGACCACCTGATCCAATTCTTTCATCTGTTCAGAAGCACAAGAAATTATATAATCATTACAATGTCCGTACATAGCTGTGTACCAAGAAGCTATCCCATCAACATATTCATTTCCATCTTCATCCCATAACAATGCGTCCTTAGCCTTTACAATTCCTATTGGTGCTGCGGCAGTTTGGTGCTGTGTTAGCGGGTGCCAGATATGTTTTCTATCTCTTTCCTGTAAACTCATTTTTAAATCTTTCGGCGTATTCTTTAATCACATTCTTATCGAAATAAGGCTCAATATCTATACGCCCTAAAATTGGTATTCCGGCCATTTTTGAAATAATCGCCTCTGTGGACGGGTGTTCATTTCCATTAAATATACAACCAAAGATATTAAGCTTTCTATGCTTTAAAGCTTCAATTGTCAATAGTGAATGATTGATACTTCCCAATATATGACGTGACACAACAATTACTTTATCTGTGGGCTTGATGAGGTCTATTACTGTTTCTTTGTCATTCAAAGGAACTAAAAGACCTCCGGCACCCTCTATTACCAGGTTATTTTTTGTTTTTGGACGCCCAATATCTTTAATTTCAATATGTACACCGTCTATTTCTGCAGCTGCATGCGGACTCATTGGCGTCTCCAAGTTAAATGCACTAGGATGAAGTTTTGTTTTCGAATTTGAGATCAATCCTCTTACTTTATGAGTATCACTATTGTCAAGTTCGCCGGCTTGAACCGGTTTCCAGTAGTCTGCTTCCAAAGCTTCCGTAATAATCGCTGAAACTATTGTTTTGCCAATATCGGTATCAATACCTGTTATAAAATAGGTGTCTGTCATTTAATGAATGTAGCTAATAGTCCTACAATTGTTTTGATTTCTTTTTCAGTATTGAAGCTATGAATGCAAAGTCGTAAACGTTCCTGCCCTTTGGGAACAGTAGGTGAAAGAATAGGTTTTACATCAAATCCTTCTTTTTTAATCTTTTCTGAAATACTTTTTACGCGATCATTTCCCGGAATCAGACAGCAATGAACTGCCGAAACACTTTCAACAAATATTTGCTTTAATTCATATTTTTCTATATATAATCGTAATATTGCAATGTTTCGATTAAGTTTTTGCACCTCATTATATGTGTGTGTCTTGTCTTCCTGAATGGTCAATTTCTCATAAGCAGCTTTTATCGTTGCTACAGCGTGTGGTGGTAATGCTGTGGTATATATAAAGCTTCTGCAAAAATTGATCAAATACCTTTTTAGGCCATTGCTTCCCAAAATCACAGCACCATGACATCCCAGGGCTTTTCCAAATGTGGCAATACGTGCAAAAACCTTATCTTCCAAATTCAATTCCTGTACAATTCCTTTTCCCTTACCAACAACACCTAATGCATGTGCTTCATCTATAACCAAGTGGTAATTATTTTCTGAACAATAGTTGGCCAGGGACCTTATATCCGGAGTATCTCCATCCATCGAAAAAACAGATTCGGTGATAATGTATACTTCTTCGGTGCTTTGACTTCGCTCAACGACTATCTTCAAGTTTTCCATATCGTTATGCCTGAACTTATACGCTTTCGCGTTGCTCATCAATATTCCGTCTCTAATGGACGCATGGACCAATTCATCATAGAAGATCACATCCCCTCGCTGTGGAACACTAGCAAAGAATCCACTATTGGCAGCATAACCACTATTGAAAATTAGCGCCGTTTCACATTTATGAATACCTGCAATAAAGCTTTCTGTTTCTTCATAAAGCTTGTAATTTCCCGAAAGTAGTCTTGAGCCTGTAGCGCCATTTTGCTGTGGGTTATTCTCTTTTAAGATGCTTAAGGCGTTGTTAAAAATGGTTTCTGAAGCACTAAAGCCCAGATAATCATTAGAAGAAAAATCTACCAATCCACTAAAATTATCCAAAACCCGTAAAGCATTGTCTGCTATACGGTTCTCTATTTTCTTTTGAAGTTTTTCGGGTAATTGGCTCACGTTCCAAATTTAAGTATCTTTAAGTAAACCTTTGCTAATGATTACCTATAAAACGGCATCGACCTCAAAAGAATTGCAGCAAATTCTATTACTTCAGCAGGCCAATCTCCCGCAAGCGGTCTCTTCATTAGAAAAACAAACCGAAGGTTTTGTAACAGTACATCACGATTTTGATATCCTAAACCGAATGAATGACGCATGTCCACACATTATTGCAAAGGATCAGGAAAAAGTTGTTGGTTATGCCTTGTGCATGCATCCCAAATTTGGAAATGAAATAGAAGTATTAAAACCAATGTTTTCTGAGATCAACAAGGTATTCTCTGAAAAATATATAGTAATGGGACAGGTTTGTATCGATAAAGCATATAGGAAACAAGGTATTTTCAGAAAATTATATGAAACAATGAAAGAAGTTGTTATTCCGGAATATTCAACGATCATTACTGAAGTAGATACAACAAATATTCGTTCCCTTGAAGCACATTATGCTATTGGATTTAAAAGACTTTCAAATTATAAAGCGAGTGGGAGAGATTGGAAATTAATCCATTTGTCTTAGAACGCTTTATGATGCTTGTTAAAAATTATCCTTTACCGGTTTTTTCCTTCCTAAATTAAAAACTCCTATTTTAAGGCCAACCACTACTGAAAACCCATTAAGATTATCCTTTTCAAAAGGCGGCAACTCATAATCACTTGTAAAACGATAACGAATTCCTGTTTCTAATTGTGTATAACGCGTAAAGTTATACAACAAATTTATGCCGGGTTCTACTACAAAGAAACCGTCAAAATCATCTTCTTCAAGTTCGGCAGTTTCATCTTCTATTTTATCAGCATTTGTATATGCTACACCTCCACCTCCAATAAGAACAGGAAAGGATACACTCACAAACTTCTTCCCAAATAAAATGGGTTCTATATGAAAGCCTCCATATCCTCCTATGAGGGCAATTTTGTCACCTCTAAATATATTTGGGTTTGTATTATCCATCTCCCTGTATAAGCCTGTAAATCCAAAGCCAACTTCTAACTTTTGATTTGCAACATAAGCTATTTTTATATTACCAGAGAAAGCCCCCTCTTTTTTAATTCTACCATATTGAGCGCCAAAACCTACATAAAAACCATGAACTACATTATTACGGTCATCAAATTCTACATAGGTGTCTGTTTCATTGGTTTGTGCAACAACAGCACTGCATATTAGCAGTATAATTAGTATTGTGTTATTTTTTTTCATTGGTCATATAATTAAATTCAGTAAAAAATAGTGTTACAGCTCTTTAAGAATAATAACTCCTTTTACGCCTATAACTGAAAAAATACGCCCGGTTTGGTTTCCATAAGTAGCACTAATGCTTCGTATCATATTTTTCTTGTCCAATAGATCCGATTGAATATTCTGCAAGGTCTTGGGTAACCTAAGCACTCCCTGCTCCAGGTTTGCGTTAAACTTGAACGAGGTGTTCGAAATATTTACATACACTTCAGAGCTTTCTTGATTTATTCTTACTGCCGGTGTAGGGGTTGAAAACCCGGCTATTCTAAGCTCGGTAAGGTCTAGGTCGATATTTATTTTTTCCGAAAGCTGCTTGACAATTATAGTCCCGTATTTACTTTCTCCATCCAGTTGCTTAACACTGGCTATTTCAATTTCATCTTTATTGGAATCCAATTGAATCGTTCCCATTTGATCCAGTGTAATGATAGATCCGTTTGATATCAATTTTAGTTGTGATGCATTGTTAATGTTTAAAGTAGCATCATTTGCATTGATGGTAGTTTCTTGCAAATTAAATGCTTTGAGTGTACCATACTTAATTGAAATATTTGATTCTTTAATCTTGTGAGACAGTCTCACATCTCCATGCTCTACATTTGCTATAAGATAACCATCCCAATCTGAAACCCTTATATCACCATATTTATTTACTATTTCTATTTCTATGTTCTGAGGTACATAAATTGTATAGTCAATCTGAGAATTTGCTTTAGATCCAACAGTAGCACTTATCTTATTCAAGAATTTACGAAACATCCCTTCTTCTTTTTTATTGATAACAGAAGTGATGGTGATTTTGTTCTTTGAAACCTTTATGTCGGGTTGAATTCTGTCCAGTAGCTCTTTAGCTATTTCCTCATCTTTTCCTTGCGAATCGATTCTAATAGTAATTTCCACTTCACTTTTATCCCAGCCATAGATAGTTACATCTCCATATTTATTGGTTAGAGAAATGCTTCCGTTTTGTGGAAAAGGGTGCGATTCCTTTATTTGTTTACTTACCGTTTCTTGTGCCATTGTCATAAAGGCAGCAAGCAAAGCAAATAATAGTAAAGTTTTTCTATAAAATATACGCTTTTTCATCATCTTCTTCTTTTTTAGACGGATACGATTTATTCAAAAGATTTTCCATCAATTGTATTTTCTTCCTATAATTATTAATGATTGCCTGCATGATCTTTTTATCATTAATTCCTTCTTTCAATTCTAATTTTAGTTTGACATATTCAGCATCCAGGTCGTCTATTAGTAATAAGAAATCCGCTCTTTCTTTTTCGGTAAGGTTTGGGTTGTTTTTAATTAATGTTACCTGCCGGTTTATCAGGGTGCCATAATAATTATCTACTTCCTGTAACTCTTGATTTGCAAATGGATCATTCATTCTATTTGTAAAAAACATACCGCCCCCTATTATCAATACAATACTCACTGCAACTTGCCAACGGGTTCTTCTCCATAACGGAATGACCTTTGTCGTACTTTGCGGTAGCTCCTTTTCAATACGATCCCACAGACGTTCCTTATCTATCCGGAACTCATCAAACGCTTCCCTGTTCTGGGCTACATATTCTTCTAACTTCTTTTTCATACTACGCTATTAGTTCTATTAATTTCTTTTTTGCCCGATGGTATTGTGACTTTGATGTAGAAACACTTATTTCCAGTATTTCTCCTATTTCAACATGATCGTATCCTTCGATCAAGTATAAATTGATTATGGTTTTATACCCTTCCGGCAATGCCTGTATTCCTTTCTTTATTTTGTCAACATCCAATTGTGTATCATCGATTTCTTCAGGTTCCTGTTCGGTTTCCCAATTTTCCTCATCTAATGCAACTAAAGGAATTTTTTTAATTTTTAAATAATTAATACTCTTATTGATCACTATGCGTTTAAGCCAGGAACCAAAAGTACTTTCATACTTAAAAGAATCTAAGTTTTTAAAGGCGCTTATAAAACTATCCTGCACAACATCTTCTGCATCTTCCTTTACTTTTACAATTCGGATACTTACATTATACATGGCATCTACGTAAAGAGAATACAGTGTGTACTGCATCTTACGATCTCCCATTTTGCATTTTTCTATAAGCTCTTTATGTCTATAAACTATAGCGTTATCCACCCGGGTATATAAGATTCTAATTTTCCAATTGCATCTTTATCTATTTTAAAAGACAATTAAAATGAAGAAGGGTTGCATGCCCTTAAAATTTGTACGGAAATCATTCAAAGGTATAGGATACGGTATCAAACTCGGTAACCCTAAAATATCCAAATGCATAATTATCTGAATTGTTAACATTTATGCAATTACCTTTGATTCTGGCCGGTGTTGGACTAAAAGGGTCCCCGCCACTATCATATTGTTCAATAAGCAGGTAGAGGTAGTTGTAATATTGCTTTGAAATACCATACAATGTAATATCCACTGTATCCCCGGGGTTAAATTCTGCATTTGGGTCATCTTCATCTTCGTCATTTTCAAAGAATACATCAATTTCATTACCATTAATAAATTCATCCTTAAAAGCTTCCAGGGTTGGGAAATTATCTTCTTCGTCTAATCGTACAAAGTAATAATTCTCTTCATCTTCGGGATCGTCAAAAAAGATGCTAACATCCAATACTTCTTCATCAAATCCCCCTTCAAAAGATTGTTCTACTCTTTTAATTTCTGAAACAGACATCAGTTTTTCCGAAGCCATATACACCTCACCATTGTAGATAACCTCCAACTCATAGTTGTTATTTATAATCGGGTTAAATACAGATGTAGTATATCTTCCGTCGTTTTGGTCTGCAAAGGAAAATACTTCATTCGTGTCTGTATTGGTCACAACTACCGAAGCGCCGGTAACAGCAGTATCTGTATCATTATCAAAAAAAGGAGAGGAAAGGCTTAACTGTATGGTTTGATCGTTTCCTTGAGTGCCTTTTTGCAGATCCAAAGAAGCTTCAATCACCAACCGTGGAGGTGCATCATTTAAATCTACCGAGATGGGATCCTCACAACTTGATAGTAAAATCCCGAAGGTTAATATTGCCAGTTTTATATAAAGTTTCATACTATTAAAATTTAAAATTATAGGTTATAGAAGGTATAATACCAAAAATAGCTGTTCTTGTCGCTTCATTTTGCCCGTTATCCATATTTTGGTTAAAAGAAATGGAAGCTGCATTTCTACGATTATATACATTATAAATACCAAAAACCCATTCTCCCTTCCATCTCTTGTTTGGCTTGTTATTAGGCTTGTATGTTGCCGAAATATCCAATCTGTGATAAGCCGGAAGTCTATCTGCGTTTCTATCTGAATAACTTGCTATTGATAGACCTTCATACTCATACTGCCCATTGGGATAGGTTACCGGTCTTCCCGTTTGGAAAACCAGGTTTGCGCTTAAGTTCCATTTATCTGTCAATTTATAGGCTCCCGTAGCTGAGAAATCGTGAGTTCGGTCATAAGGTGTATTATACCATTTTCCATCATTAATTCCGGGGCCTCCGGCATTACCCCCTAATGAGCGTTGTTCGGACTTTGAAATTGTGTAAGCGAGCCAACCCGTAAATTTTCCTTTATTTTTTCGTAGTAAAAACTCCAAACCATAGGCTCTCGCCTCACCGTTCAATATTTCAGTTTCTATAGTATTAGTTCCTATAATATCAGATCCGTCTACATAATCTATTCTATTATCCACTGTCTTGTAATAAGATTCTACTTCTATAGAATACGTATCATCTTTAAAGTTCTTGTAGTACCCGACCGCATATTGATTTGACAATTGTGGTTTTATGTATTTTCCACTAGGTGCCCAAACATCTAATGGAGTTACCGAAGAAGTATTGGATAACAAATGCAGGTATTGAGATGCCCTGGTATAACTTGCCTTCACCGAGGACGACTCGTTTAATTGATATGATATTCCAAAACGAGGCTCCAGATTTCCAAAATTTTTGATAGTTTCTCCTTTTTTAAATGTTGTTTCACTTTCGGCAATTCCTTCTTCATAAATACCTAACTCGCTGTTATATACCACAGGTTGATCGTTAACGTAATTTACCATATTCTGGCCTCCAAGTCTTGAAAATGTACTATACCGCATCCCGTATCTTGCTGTAAGTTTTGGAGTTAATTTGTGTTCTACACTTGCATAGGCTCCTCCTTCAAAAGCTCTTTTTTGATCCAATTTTAAATAATTGATTGCAGAGTTATCGGCTGTAGGCCTAACTTCTCCGGGGTTAAGGCGGTACAAGATTCCGTTTACCCCAAAATCTATTTTTAAATTCTCATTGGCATAGTATCCCAGGTCATACTTCAAATTATAATTTTTGATATCTGCATTCCAATCCAGTTTTATAAACTCTAAGATCAATTGGTAATCATACTTACTATATATCAAAGACAAATTTGAAAAAAGCTTGTCGTTAAATACATGGTTCCATCGTAAGTTTCCTGAAGCATTACCGTAGTTATTCTTTACTATTTTATTTATATTGAAAATATCTCTTCCAAAATAACCTGAAAGGTATACCCGGTTGTCTTTATTGATCTCATAATTAGTTTTAAGGTTAAGGTCATAAAAAGAAACTTTATCATCTTTTAGATCCTTAATTCCTTTTGTTAGCAGGTGCGCATAAGATGCCCTTCCCGCTACAAGGAAGGATCCCTTATCACCAAACAAAGGGCCTTCTGCAGCGGCTCTGCTGGAAATAATTCCCAGACCTCCCGTAAGACCAAAGTTCTTACTGTTACCATCTTTTTGACGTACATCCAAAACCGAAGAAACTCTTCCTCCAAAATTAGCGGGCATGTCTCCTTTGTACAGTTTAATATCCTTAATTGCGTCTTGATTAAATACCGAAAAGAAGCCAAAAAAGTGAGAAGTATTGTAGATAATTGCTTCATCGAGCAGTACTAAATTTTGATCTGCAGCTCCTCCTCTAACATTAAAGCCAGCTGTTCCTTCTCCATTATTAGTCACTCCCGGAAGCATCTGTATTGACTTTATAAGATCTACTTCTCCCAGAACAGCTGGCATTTTTTTTATGGTTGCCGCCTTCAGCTTAAATACACCCATTTGAGGTGATTTTATATTGGTTCGTTCCGGCTTTTCAGCAACAATTAAAACTTCCTTAAGTGTTGTGGAAGCTTCCGTAATTTCAAAGTTCATACTTTGGTTGGCATCAAGTGTAATTGTATTGGTTACTTCCTGATACCCTACATAAGAGACGGTTAATTCGTAAGTGCCTTTTGGAGCGGTTATCGAAAAGAAACCATATTCGTTTGTTATGGAACCAATGGTTGTCCCTTTTAAGTAAACTGTTGCGCCAAGAACGGTTTCCCCATTTACCTGATCTTTTACATATCCGCTAATACTGTATTTTTCCTGCGCTAGTATTTGTGTACAAAATAAAAGTAAGGTGCCTATTAAAATGTTTTTTGTCATGTTAATTTGTAGGTTTTTCTAATTGTATATTGCTAAAGACAGTTTAAAAAGTATAAGGGTTGCATGAATTCATAAAAAATTGATTTTTTTTCATTGAAAAAGCAGCGGGTATCTATAAAATAAAAACTCCAAGCTCTTTTAAGAACTTGGAGTTTATATATTTATTTTAAAGTCTAGTACTTAATCTGCTAAAACAATTATTTTATTGTCGTTCATTTCAACCGTACCACCGTTGATTTCCAATACCCATTTACCGGTATCTTCTTTGGTGAATTTATTTTCGAAACCTTCTGCAATAGTAGGGTTTCCTCTAAACTTTACTTTACCGGCATCCAATAAAGAAACAATTGCGGCGTGATTCTTCAACATCTGGAAAGGTCCTTCTACTCCCGGTACAGTTACAGATTCTACTTCGCCGGATACTATAGATGCTTCAGGGGTTACAATTTCTAAATACATAGGTTTTTCAGTATTAAGTATTCAATGTTCAGTTTTATCAACTTACTACTGCCCATTGCATACTATTATTTTATGCTTCAGCTAACATTTTCTCTCCAGCTTCGATCGCTTCTTCGATTGTTCCTTTTAAGTTAAAAGCAGCTTCAGGTAAATGGTCTAGTTCTCCATCCATGATCATGTTAAATCCTTTGATAGTTTCTTTAATATCTACCAATACACCTGGAATTCCTGTAAACTGTTCCGCCACGTGGAAAGGTTGTGATAAGAAACGTTGTACACGACGTGCACGACCTACCGCCATTTTATCTTCTTCAGATAATTCTTCCATACCAAGAATGGCAATAATGTCCTGTAGTTCTTTATAACGTTGCAGCAATTCTTTTACTCGTTGCGCACAATCATAGTGCTCATTTCCTAAAATATCCGGCGTTAAAATACGAGAAGTGGAATCCAGTGGGTCTACTGCCGGATAAATACCTAACTCAGCAATTTTACGGGATAATACAGTTGTTGCATCAAGGTGGGCAAACGTCGTTGCCGGTGCCGGATCCGTAAGGTCATCCGCAGGTACATATACTGCTTGTACAGAAGTAATGGAACCTCTTTTCGTTGAAGTAATACGCTCCTGCATCGCACCCATCTCTGTAGCAAGAGTTGGTTGATAACCTACCGCAGAAGGCATACGACCTAACAGAGCCGAAACTTCAGAACCAGCTTGCGTAAAACGGAAAATATTATCTACGAAGAACAATACATCTTTTCCTTGGCCATCACCTGCTCCATCACGGAAATACTCTGCAATTGTTAATCCGGAAAGCGCCACACGTGCACGTGCTCCAGGAGGTTCGTTCATCTGTCCGAATACAAAAGTAGCTTTAGATTCTTTCATTGCTTTCTTGTCAACTTTAGAAAGATCCCATCCTCCTGCTTCCATAGAATGCAAGAAATCATCTCCATACTTAATAATTCCGGACTCCAACATTTCACGAAGTAAATCGTTTCCTTCACGAGTACGTTCTCCTACTCCTGCAAATACAGATAAACCACCATGTCCTTTTGCAATGTTATTGATCAACTCCTGGATCAATACCGTTTTACCAACTCCGGCTCCACCAAATAATCCAATTTTACCACCTTTTGCATATGGCTCGATCAAATCGATTACCTTAATCCCTGTAAATAGTACTTCTGTAGAAGTAGACAGATCTTCAAATTTTGGAGCTTCACGGTGAATTGGCAATCCGTCTTTTCCTGATTTAGGTAAGTTTCCTATACCGTCAATTGCATCTCCAATTACATTAAAAAGGCGTCCATATACATCCTCGCCAATTGGCATTTGGATGGGAGCACCTGTCGCAACAGCATCTTCTCCCCGGCTTAAACCATCGGTAGAGTCCATAGAGATAGTACGTACCGTATTTTCACCAATGTGAGATTGTACTTCTAGAATCAATAAATTTCCATTATTATTTACTTCTAATGAATCATAAATCTTTGGAAGTTCTGTTCCGCTTTCAAACGCAACGTCTACTACCGGGCCAATAATTTGTGCAACTTTTCCTGTAACTTGTGACATGAGTAACTGTTTATTTTTTAGTTATCTAAGAGTGATAAAAACACCCCGTTTTTCAACGGTGCAAAGATAGTTTTTTCTCTTAGAATATTGCAATGGAAATGCTTAATTTTTTGCAGTGATTTTTGAAGCTGTCGATAAGCCCAGATTTCTCTTAAGATTGTTAATGAAAATTTGTTGATTTCTCCTGTTATTCTACTGTAACAGACTTTGCCAAGTTACGTGGCTGGTCAACATTTCTTCCCAGCATCACAGCAATATAGTATGAAAGCAACTGCAATGGAATAGTAGTTACAAGAGGCGTTAATGCTTCTGGCGTTTGAGGCACTTCCATAACATAATCTGCCAGTTCCCTCACTGTAGTGTCTCCTTCTGTAACAACAGCAATGATCTTTCCTGCTCGGGACTTGATCTCCTGGATGTTGCTTACAACCTTTTCATAATGATTACTGTTCACAGCAATTACTACTACTGGCATGTGCTCATCAATAAGAGCGATGGGGCCATGTTTCATTTCGGCTGCGGGATATCCTTCGGCATGAATGTAAGATATTTCCTTTAGCTTTAAAGCCCCTTCTAGTGCTACAGGGAAACTATATCCTCTACCTAAGTATAAAAAGTTCTTTGCTGTTTTAAAGATTTCAGCAATCTCTTTAATGTGTTCGTCACTTTGCAAAGTTTCCCCTACTTTGGTTGGTATCATTTCCAACTCACGCAAGTGTAGCATGAAATCTGTATGGGAAATGGTCCCTTTGATTTTAGCTAATTTCAAAGCGATCATTGTAAGCACAGTGATTTGTGTAGTAAAGGCCTTTGTAGATGCTACCCCTATTTCGGGGCCTGCGTGTGTATAGGTTCCACTATGGGTTTCACGAGAGATCGTAGATCCCACTACATTACATATACCATAAACAAATGCGCCTTTTTCTTTAGCCAATTTAATTGCTGCCAACGTATCTGCTGTTTCTCCACTCTGCGAAATTGCAATCACCACATCTTTTTCAGTAATGATAGGGTTTCTATACCTGAATTCTGAAGCATATTCCACCTCAACCGGGATTCTCGCCCAATCTTCAAAAATATACTCGGCTACTAACCCGGCATGCCAGGAAGTCCCACAGGCAACAATAATGATCCGGTCCGCATTGGTGAATTTCTCAATATAGTCCTCTAGTCCGCCAAGCTTAATGATCCCTTTATTTGCAAGTAAACGGCCGCGGTATGTATCCTTTATTACCGAAGGCTGCTCGTAGATCTCTTTCAACATAAAATGATCAAAGCCTCCCTTTTCAATTTGTTCTAAATTAAGCTGCAGTTCATGTACATAAGGAGCCACAAGCGTATCATCTTTTATCTTACGGACCTTTACATCTCGTCCACGGCGAATAATAGCCATTTCTTCATCTTCAAGATAGATAGCATTGTTTGTAAATTCAATAAAAGGGGAAGCGTCACTTGCTACAAAAAATTCATCATCACCTATGCCAATGGCCAACGGGCTTCCTAGTTTTGCAACTACAATTTCATCGGGTTTATTTCTATCGAAAAGTGCAATTGCATAAGCTCCCACCACTTGGTTTAAAGCTATCTGAACAGCTTTTCCAAGCTTTACATTTTCATTCTTTTTAATGTCTTCAATAAGGTTTACCAGTACTTCGGTATCTGTGTCGGTAATAAATTTATACCCTCTTTTTATCAATTCCTTTTTAATGGAAGCATAGTTTTCGATAATTCCATTGTGGATAATTACCAAATCCCCGCTTTGCGAATAGTGTGGATGCGAATTGATGTCATTAGGAATACCGTGAGTAGCCCAACGGGTATGTCCAATTCCCAGGCTCCCGTTTAATGATATGGTCCCATTAACCTTGCTTTCAAGGTCTGATACCTTTCCTTTTGTTTTACAGAGCTGAATATCGGCACCATCATATAAGGCGATACCGGCACTATCATATCCTCTGTATTCTAATCGCTTTAAGCCATTAAGAATAATAGGGTATGCTTCTCTTTTACCAATGTAACCAACGATTCCACACATAGCATCATAAGATTTTAGTCAGGTTTAGTATAATAGATTTGGAGCTTCAATTTTTTATCTTGATCTGTAGTATTATTTCCAAATAATACGGTTCCTTCCGGAGAAATAATACTTGCCGCGGGAATTTTTTCAATTCCCGGAGATTGCGTGTCTTTTAAATCCTGGAAATCTGTGATCAATACATTTTGAGAAACCATAAGGCCTAAAGACACATTTGTTGAATCCTTTCTAATAAGGTTACTTATATGGTTGGTAACTCTTATCTTATAAAAATCTCCGTTTTCATCGCTTCCTCTATCCAGTCTTCCCAAATGTTCCGTTTTTGCATCGATAGGTTCTGCAGATGAACTGGTATCAAAAGTATAATCTAATAACAGTCTTCCATTATTTATGTCAAAAATAACCAAACGATCCGGTTCTGAAGATCCTCCGGTAACTTTGCTTTGATCTACATAGAATATTAGGTTTGCTTCATTGATAAGCCAATTTTGGACTCTTAAAGAATCCAGCTCATCAGGAATTCCATTTTCACCATCAACCAATACTCCATCCAGTACCGCTTTTTCATCAACATCCTTAAAAAGATCCACAACAGTTATAATTCCATCTCCACCTCTTACATACAATGATTCCTCTCCGTTCTCAACATCGGGATTTTGTAGTGCTGTTTCTACGGTTGTATCTAATTCATTATCAAAAACATTTACACTTACACCTCCTAAAGATAGCACAAAAGTTTCATCTCTGGTTTCTGAAGTTGTGGTATCGCCACTTGTTGTAGTTACAACACGTGTGTAATTAAGAGTAATTTTTGTTTCGGCCACATCAAATCCAAAAAGGGTTCCATCGTCGCTATCTGAAGTTACTTCAAAGTAAATGCCTCTAAAATATTCTTTGAAATTGTTGTTGTTTATAAGCTCCGGGCCACCTTCTTTATCTATAATCTTTGCTTTAAAAAAGTCTACAGGCAGTTCAACCCTTAATCCCGGTGGTAATTTCTCTTCTTCATCTACATCATCGGTTGTATCATCATCCTCCGTTACTATTATCTCTTCAGAACTTGGAATGAAATCTTCAATTGTTGTGGTCAAAAAATTTCTGCCCCCAGAACTAGCATCTATCAAATTGTCCTCGAAAAGTTGTTTTTGATCCGCATAGTATCTTTGAAGTTCTTCAAAATTTTCATTTGGATCTAAATCCCTCAGGAAATAATTTGATTCGTAAATTTTTATATTTATTGGTTGAGAACCATAAATAGAGTCCAGAGTATATGTTGTCTCATCACCTGAAGCAGTTCCTTCGGCAAAGAAAGGAATATACAGGTACACACTTTTTAGTTCTGTACTATCTCCAAAATCCGGGTCCGGATCGTCCATTATAACCTGCGATAGTAAGTTTACGGTAGACTTTCCATAAAGAGGGTCATTATAAACCCCCAGTTGATAATACGGCAGGGCATTGGTCTGTACAGGAGACAATTTTTTGCTGTAGGCCGCAATTTTGTTACTTGTGTATAGGTCCGAATCAAAGTTTTGCACTCCAATATTTGAAACCAAAGGTTCAAAATCCTCTTCACAGGAGGCTAAGGCTACTATAAATATAAATATTGCCGCTAACTTTGGCAATGTATTCATGATCTTCATATGCAATAATGTGTGTATTAAACCAATACTTTTGATTGGTAAAAGTCTAAATACGCCTGAGAAAAATCATCCATATTATGATATTTTAACACTGGCTTTTCGAGATTATTAAGAAATGAATCCAGTTCTTCGGGAATTTCTTCGGATCCAACAATGACCGCATCCGAATTTTTAACGGCTACCTTCATCATATTGACATAGTCCGGATCCTTTAATTCAATAATTTGCTCCTCTTCAATTCCATCGAACTTAATTTTTTCAATAAGCTTTTTATCTAACGTAGCATCAAAGCCTTGATTGTATACAGATAGGACTATTTTACTATTTTCAAACAAAGGTTCGTTATCATAGTAATTTCTAAGGTATAATGGCAAAAAAGAAGCCAGCCAGCCATGAACGTGTATAATGTCAGGCGACCAGTTTAATTTTTTTACGGTTTCAATTACTCCTTTTGCAAAAAAGATGGCTCTTTCGTCATTGTCTTCAAAAAAGTTTCCATCCTCATCTGCATAGGTAGCTTTACGTTTAAAGTAGTCTTCATTATCTATGAAGTAGACCTGCATACGCTCTTTGGGAATGGACGCCACCTTTATGATCAAAGGCATGTCCATATCATTAATTACCAAATTCATTCCTGACAATCTAATAACTTCATGTAATTGGTGTCTACGTTCGTTAATATTGCCATAACGAGGCATGAAGATTCTAATTTGACCTTCATTATTATTAACCATTCTGGGAGCTTCAAACGACATTGAAGAAATCTCGGTCTCCGGGAGGTATGGAATTACTTCAGAAGACACATACAAGATTCTCTTATCTTTCATAAAAATTTACTTTATACTGGCTTTGTTGTTAAAAACACGCAAAATTACGAAAATTTATGAAGATTGGCCTTAATATATTAATTTTGCTCGCGCTTATTTCATATTTATGAATATCTATACAAATAGTGATTCTCTTTCACTTGCCCTTTCTACTTACAGAGATAACAAAAAAATTGGCTTTGTTCCCACAATGGGAGCACTTCACAAGGGTCACTTATCACTGGTACAAAGAGCTTTGCAGGAAAATGACTGGGTTGTTGTAAGTATTTTTGTAAATCCTACCCAATTTGATAATGCCGGCGACCTGGAGAAATATCCCCGTACTTTAAAAGAAGATATTGGTTTATTAAGCTCTTTAAAAGGAACTATTCTGGTCTTTACTCCGGAAATTTCTGATATATACCCCAAAAAGGTAGTTTCAAAACAATTTGACTATGGCGGTATCGAATTTGAAATGGAAGGCAAACACCGGAAAGGACATTTTGACGGTGTTGGAACAATTGTCAGTTTTCTTTTTAAAATAGTACAACCTAACTTCGCCTACTTTGGAGAAAAGGATTTTCAGCAATTACAGATAATAAAAAAGCTGGTACAGCTTGAAAAATTTCAGGTTGAAATTGTTGGATGCCCCATTATTAGGGAAAAGAACGGACTTGCAATGAGTTCCCGAAACAAACGCCTTTCAAAAGAACAATTTGAAAAAGCCGCTATGATTTCGAAAACACTTGAAGAGGTGCGGAAAAAGTTTAAAACACATACTATTTCACAACTAAATGAACTGGTTAAGGAACGGTTTTTGAGTAACGATAGTATAGAATTGGAATATTTTGAAATAGTCAACGAAAAGAACCTCAAGACTGCCAAGCGGAAACATAAAAAAAATACCTATAGAGGATTTATAGCAGCTTTTGCAGGGCCTGTTCGTTTAATAGATAATATGCCTTTAAATTAATATCTTTGCACAATGCAAATACATGTAGTAAAATCTAAAATTCACAGAGTAAAAGTTACAGGCGCAGATCTTAACTATATTGGTAGTATTACCATTGACGAAGACCTTATGGACGCTGCTAACATAATAGAAGGTGAAAAAATACAGATTGTCAATAATAATAACGGAGAGCGTTTAGAAACCTATGCGATCCCAGGGCCGCGTGGAAGCGGCGAAATCACCTTAAATGGTGCTGCAGCACGTAAAGTGGCACCGGGAGACATCCTTATTTTAATCACTTATGCCCTTATGGAGGCTTCTGTAGCTAAAAACTTCAAACCGGCATTGGTTTTTCCAAATGAAGAAAATAATTTATTAGTGTAATTTGAACACCTCTTTAACCAAATTCTTAAAGATTGCTGTCCCTCTTGGTCTTGGGATCTTTTTAATTTGGTATTCTTATTCAAGGTTTTCTCCGGAACAACTTACCGAGATCAAGGTCCATTTTGAAAATGCCAATTACGGTTTTGTAATCTTGGCAGTATCTTTTAGTGTCCTCAGTCATATATCTCGCGCATACCGTTGGAACTTCATGCTTGAACCTTTAGGATACCGGCCTAAATTACTCAATAATTTCATGGCAGTTTATATCGCATATCTTATGAATATATTCATCCCTAAAAGTGGTGAGGTGTCCAGGGCTGTAGTTATTAATAAATACGAAAATGTGCCTTTCGACAATGCATTTGGCACCATCATTTCCGAAAGGGTTATAGATGTGATATTCTTGTTTGGATTTACTCTTATCGCACTATTGCTTCAGTTTGATGTTCTTTTTGCCTATTTGTCTGAAAATATTCCCGCTTCAAAAATAGTTTACGCTTTAGGAGGACTTGCTGCACTTATGTTTGTATTCTTTCTATTTCTGAAGTTTTCAAAATCGAAGTTGAAACAAAAGCTAAAACAGTTTTTCAACGGATTGAAGGATGGAGTTTTCAGTGTACTCAAAATGAAGAAAAAAAGAGCTTTTATTATACATACGTTTATAATTTGGGGGTTGTACCTGCTCTCATTTTATACTGCCACATTCGCTTTAGAAGAAACGTCTACCATATCTATAGCCACACTTATTATTACATTTGTAGTGGGTAGCTTTTCTTTCGCATTTACAAATAGTGGTTTTGGCTCTTATCCTTTTTTTGTGGCAGGAATATTGGCCGTTTTTGGTATTGCTGAAACTTTAGGAACTGCCTTTGGATGGATCGTGTGGACCTCAAATATTGCATCTATTATCTTTTTTGGGGGACTTTCCTTTTTTATGCTGCCGGTTTACAATAAGCTTAAAAAGTAGTTTCATTAGGAAAGCATCCCAATTTCAAAATTTACTATCTTTCCAAATTCAAAAAATATCTTTTATGAAGAAATTAATTTTGCTTTCTATTTGCTTTCTAAGTAGTTTTTCATTGTTGTCCCAATCTAAGATTATTTATGAAGAATTCGATTCGTATAAATTGGATGAGACACGAAAGTTAAAAATTCAACTTCCCCGGGATTATGAAACAAATACAGAAAAAGTATATCCCATTGTAGTAGTACTTGATGCAAACTACCTTTTTGAGCCCGTTGCCGGAAATGTTGATTATTTCGGATATTGGGAAGATATGCCGGAATCCATAGTTGTGGGTATTATGCAAGGAGACGGCCGTTATGAAGATTGTGACTATGATGACACTAATTTTTTACCGGCAGATAAGGGTGCGGATTTCTTTGAGTTTATTGGCTTGGAATTGATCCCTTATATCGATGAGAACTTCAGGACAGCCAAGTTCATAATTGCTGTAGGGCATGATTTTACCGCAAACTTCATTAATTATTACCTGTTCAAAGATCCACCGCTATTTAATGGCTATATAGCTTTAAGCCCGGACCCTGCACCAATGATGGATGACCGCCTTCCGGCGCGTATCCCTGAGATAAGGTCCAAAATCTTTTATTACTTGGCTACCGGCACAGATGACATAAAAGACCTTATGGAAAATGCGGAACGTACAAACATGCTTTTAAAACATCTTAAAAGTGATAATTTTAATTACTACTATGATAATTTTGAAGGCGCTACACATTATTCGTTGGTGGCTAGAGCGATCCCGTCGGCAATGGAAAAGATCTTTTCTGTCTATCGCCCAATTAGCAAACAGGAATATACAGATGTACTTCTAAAAATGGAAACACCCATTCATCAATATTTGGTGGATAAATATAAGACCATAGAGGATCTTTTTGGGCTTACCAATACAATTCGTGTGAATGATTTCATTGCTGTGTGTAAAGCTTCGGAAAAGAGAAAACAATGGGAGTCACTTCGCGATATTGCCACAATGGCAAAGAAACAATACCCGGATACGGTTTTAGGAGATTTTTATCTGGCACGTTATTACGAAGAGACCGGTGATCCTAAAAAAGCAATGCGCACCTATCAGGGAGCTTTCGATAAAGAGGAAGTAGATTTTATTACTATTGACCTAATGCTGGACAAAGCCGATAAGATCAAAAATGATTTCGGGTACTAATTTTGCCTTAAACAAAACCCTCCATAGTATAAACTTTGAAGGGTTCTTTGGTTAGTTAGTTTTTTATAGTCAGCCTTAATTACTCCTCAATAATATTTTGCTATCTATAGCGCTAAGATATTTTTAAATTATCTTTTATGAAATACGTATTAACACTAATATTTTAGCAGACCAAATTATGGCCAAAACAAAAACCACTTTTTTCTGTCAAAATTGCGGAGCGCAATTTGCTAAGTGGCAAGGGCAATGTACCTCGTGTAAAGAATGGAATACCATTGCCGAAGAAATACTGCAAAAACCTGAAAAAGTTTCGTGGAAATCTGATAAAAGCAGCACTAAACGTGTTTCCAAACCACAAAGGATTTCAGAAATTTCATCTCAAGTCGAAACACGGTTAGACACTAAAAACAAAGAGCTCAACAGAGTTTTGGGAGGCGGTCTTGTTCCCGGATCACTTACTCTATTGGGAGGTGAGCCCGGAATTGGAAAGAGTACATTAATGCTTCAAATTGCATTACAATTACCTTATAAGACCTTATATGTTTCGGGAGAAGAAAGTGCACAACAAATTAAAATGCGTGCGGACCGTATCCAGCCGGATTCCTCAACTTGTTTTATTTTAACAGAAACGAAGACACAAAATATCTTTCGCCAAATAGAAGAAATTCAACCGGATATAGTAGTGATAGATTCTATCCAAACCCTTCATACAGATTATATAGAAAGTAGTGCCGGAAGTATTTCGCAAATAAGGGAAACCACGACAGAGCTTATAAAATTTGCCAAGGAAACAGCCACGCCTGTTATTTTAATTGGACACATTACCAAGGACGGTAATATCGCCGGGCCCAAGATCCTGGAACATATGGTAGATACCGTGCTTCAGTTTGAAGGAGACCGCAATCATATCTACAGGATCCTTCGTGCCAACAAAAACCGTTTTGGCAGCACTCACGAATTAGGTATCTATGAAATGCAAAGCAGTGGTCTTCGAGAAGTAAGCAATCCTTCAGAAATATTGATTTCAAAGAATGAAGAAGACCTCAGCGGAACAGCGATCTCTGCAACCTTAGAAGGCATGCGGCCCTTAATGATCGAAATTCAGGCGCTGGTAAGTACTGCTGTATATGGCACTCCTCAGCGCAGCGCAACAGGTTATAATGCAAAGCGATTGAATATGATCCTTGCTGTATTGGAAAAGCGTGCCGGATTTAAATTAGGAGCCAAAGACGTATTCTTAAATATCACCGGCGGCATTACCGTGGATGACCCGGCAATAGACCTGGCAGTTGTAGCTGCTGTGTTATCGTCAAACATTGATATTGCCATTGACAAATCCATATGTTTTGCAGCAGAAATAGGATTGGCCGGTGAAGTTCGTCCCGTTACAAGAGTGGATCAACGAATTTTAGAAGCTCAAAAACTGGGATATACCAGTATTATTATCTCGAAATACTGCAAAATAGAAAGAAGCAACTATACAATTACAATTATTAAAGTTGCGAAAGTACATGATGTAGTGCATCACCTTTTTGGTTAAGGTGCCGGATTTGGCATTCTATTGTGTACCTGTTCAATCTCTCTTAAATTTTCTGGTGAAAGGTTTACATTCACACTGTCAATATTCTCTGACAGCTGTGCTAATGAGGTCGCCCCAATGATCGTGGATGTTATGAAAGGCTGTTGCCGTACAAAAGCTAGACTCATTTGGGCCAGGCTCAGACCGTATTTTTTGGCTATTTTATGATATTGTTGTGTTGCTTCAAAAGAGCCCTCCCCATGATATCTTGAATAATTGGGAAACAAAGTAACCCTTGCCGTAGCGGGAGTTGCACCATTCAAATATTTTCCGGAGAGCATTCCAAAAGCCAAAGGAGAATATGCTAAATACCCTACATTTTCCCGGAACAAAACTTCTGTTAAACCAACTTCGTCTCGCCTTTGTAATAAGTTGTAAGAGTTTTGAACTGATACCATTTTTAATTTTCCTTTGCGATGTTCTTCCATATATCGCATTATTCCAAAAGGCGTTTCGTTGGACAATCCAATATGTCTTATTTTACCTTGCTTTACAAAGGTTTCTAGTCTATCAAGTATATCTCCTATATTATCTTCCCATTGTTGGTTAGCCGCATATTTATAATCACGAACTCCAAAGATATTTACAGCACGTTCTGGCCAATGTAATTGATATAAATCTATATAATCTGTTTGTAGTCTTTTTAGGCTTTTATGTAACGCATCTTCTAAAGAATTAGCACTAAAATCTAAGTGTTTACGAAGATCTTTAAAAATACCTCTCCCTGGTCCTGTTATTTTTGTAGCTAAGGTAATCTCACTTCGATTGTTTTTTTTTGCCAGCCAGGTTCCTATAAATTTTTCCGTCAACCCCTGTGTTTCCATTGTAAATGGAACAGCATACATCTCTGCGGTATCTATAAAATTAATTCCTTTGTCAATTGCAAAATCTAATTGCTCATGTGCATCATTTTCTGTGTTTTGACGACCAAAAGTCATTGTGCCAAGGCATATTTTACTTACTTCAAGCTGTGTATTCGGGAGGTTGATATATTCCATAAAAGTACTCTGGCAAGTTATAAAAAAGATGTTTTCGTATTGATTATAATTCGTTTAATAATTTGGAGATCTCATCCAGTTTTGGTGTAAGTATCACTTCTATTCTCCTGTTCTTCGCTTTTCCTTCGGAAGAGGCATTGGAAGCAATAGGCGCATATTCTCCTCGTCCGGCAGCCGTTAGATTATCTTTAGGGATACCGGAGTTTTCGGTTAAAATAGAGACTATAGCTGTAGCTCTTTTTGTAGAAAGGTCCCAGTTATCTTTAATGTTTCCACTTCCGCTATAGGGTACATTGTCTGTATGGCCTTCTATAAGTACGGCGATCTCTTTATTTTGAGCCAATACTTTTCCTAAGGCTACCACGGCTTCCCTACCCCGGGCGTTCACTGCCCAGCTTCCACTTTCAAATAATAGTTTATTTTCCATGGAAACGTATACTTTTCCGTCACGTTGTTCTACAGTCAGGCCATTGCCTTCAAAATTTGTAAGTGCAGCAGAAATAGCATCTTTTAAAGCTTTCATTTTAGCATCTTTAGAGGCAATTATACCTTCCAGCTCTTCTACCCGTTTTGACCGTGCTGCCAGATCCCTCTTTAACTTTTCAAGACGCTCGCTTTCCAGTGCCAATGCTTTTTCTTTTGCCTCGAGTTGTGTTAACAGGTCTCGGTTACGTTCTAAATTTTCGGTAAGTGCGGAAGAGCTGTTTGCTTCTAAGGCATCATAGGAACTCTTTAATCTTTTGTATTTGTTTTCGGAAGCTGCCAACTCCATTGCAAGGCGGCTTTTGTCTGCCTTTAGCGTTTCTATTTCCTTTCGAAGATTTGCAACCGTATATTTTTCTCCATTTCCTTCCGTATCATCAAGTTGAGACATCAAAGATTCATTTTCGGATTTCAACAGGTCGTATTTGTTTTTCAGGTCATCGTAAATCTTTGAGGATACACAGGAAGTAGTCATCGCAGCAATGACCGTTATAAAGAAAGCTTGTTTTACAATTTTGTTCATTTCTATGGGATTGTGGGGTTGTTTTTTAATTTTCAGAATAAAAAAATTCCATTGTATAATCAGCGTATTCGGGTTTACTTATCCCTTCAGAATAATAAATATTCTCCGGTTCATTGTATCTGGCACGATAGGCTTCATTTATCAATGGGTGCATTTCTGAATTCTTGTTTAGTTTTTCTCCTTTTACTGAAATTATTTTGTCTCCGTATTTTAATTGTCCTATTCCGGTGTCAAGAAATGCCGTAAACCAACTTCTCTTACTTTTATTCCAGCTTCTGGCAAAAATTCGTTCATTCACTGAAACCATCCAGATCTCCAGAAAAGTATCTCTTTGTACTCCTCCTTTAATTTCAACATAATTATGAGCTTCCATATGAGCAAAAATATCTTTTGGAAAACCCATCGTTTTAAAATTTCAATTCTACCAAATGAGGGCAATGATCACTGTGATACGCTTCGGGTAATATAACGGCTCGTTTTAAATTTTCTTGCAGTGGTTGTGCGACCATGTTATAGTCAATACGCCACCCTTTGTTATTTGCACGGGAATTTGCGCGATAGCTCCACCACGTATAATTGTGTGGTTCTTTGTTGAAATAGCGGAAAGAATCTATAAATCCGCTTGCAATAAAATTACCGATCCACTCACGTTCTACCGGGAGGAAACCCGAAACATTCTTATTTCGTACCGGATCGTGGATATCGATCGCTTCATGGCAAATATTATAATCTCCACAGATTACCAGATTAGGAATTTCCTTTTTAAGTTGATCTATGTATTTTTGAAAGTCATCCATATATTTCAGCTTATTTGCTATACGGGCTTCATTGCTTCCACTGGGTAGGTACAAGCTCATTATCGATACTTTTTCAAAATCCAGGCGAATATTGCGACCTTCAAAATCCATATAATCAATCCCGGTACCATATTCCACATGTTTTGGAGCTGTTTTCGAAAAAATTGCCACGCCACTATACCCTTTCTTCTGCGCACTGTACCAATAGTGATATGGATATCCCGCATTCTCAATTTCGGCAACTTCAACCTGATCGATATTTGCTTTGGTTTCCTGGATGCAAACAACATCCGGATCTGCAGTTTGAAGCCATTCAATAAAGCCTTTTCTCATTGCTGCCCGTATACCATTCACATTGTATGAAATTATCTTCATATAAGCTGTTTTATATAATTCCCACTAAATTAAATAACATTGTATTTTTACAAGGAACATCGCCAAAAAGATTTTAAAAAACAATCAACAAAATAAACCGCGCTGTGTTAAGTTGTATACCTAATGAAGTTATATCTTACTCTTTTATTGTTCTTTGTCGCAGGTTTAGGCTTTGCGCAAGATATTTCTTCAAATTATCGCAGCAAAAAAGTAGCCGTCAGCGATACTATTGTAATTGACAGTGTAAGTATAAATCCTGCTCGGTTTCAAATAATGGACAGTACCGGAGAAATACTCGATTCTTTAAGCTATGAGATCGACTATAAAAAAGGAATCCTGATCCTTTCTGAAGATGTAAAGCTGTCTCAGGACTCAATTACAGTAAATTATCTTCGCTACCCCAATTTCTTAACTAATGATTATTACGAATTCGATTCTAAAATCATTGTCGAAAATTCCGGGGCTATCGATAAATTGTATTCTTTGGAAGAAAGTACCGTACAAAGAGAGTTTACTCCTTTTGAAGGTTTAAATACTGTGGGGAGTATCTCCAGAGGAGTTACTATTGGCAACAATCAAAACGCTGTCGTAAACTCTCAGCTGGATCTACAGATCACCGGAAAACTAAGTGATAAGGTGTCCATTAGAGCTTCTATACAAGATGCTAATATCCCAACACAGGAAGGAGGTTACTCTCAGAGTCTGGATGAGTTCGACCAAATCTTTATAGAGCTATACGGCAAAAACTGGAACATACGTGCCGGAGATGTTGACCTTCAAAATCAAGAAAGTTATTTTGGAAGATTCAATAAAAAGGTCCAGGGAATTTCTTTAGGAGGAACCTTTACACATAATGACGGTTCCAGAACAAGTGCTTTTGCGTCTGGAGCTTTAGTGCGAGGAGTTTTTGCCGAAAGTAAATTCACGGGGCAGGAAGGTAATCAGGGGCCTTATAAATTGATAGGCCCTAATGGCGAACTCTTTATCCTAATAGTTTCAGGGAGTGAGCGTGTGTATGTGAATGGCTTACTTTTAAAACGTGGAGAAAATGAAGACTATGTAATTGACTACAATGCCGGAGAGTTAAAATTTAACCCTACCTATCCTATCAATGCCAACATGAGAATTAGCGTAGAGTATCAATATACAGACAGGAACTATACGCGTTTCATTGGTTATGGAGGGGGAAATTACAGTAATGATAAACTAGATCTGGGTGTTTACCTTTATTCTGAAAGCGATGCAAAAAATCAACCCTTGCAACAAAACCTATCTGAAGAACAGGTAACTATCTTACAAGCTGCAGGAGACACTATGGAAGCAATGACTGCACCTTCTGCAATACCGGACACGTTTTCGGAAAACAAGATCTTATATAAGAAAGAAACTGTAAACAGTGTTGAAGTATTTGTTTTTTCCAGTGATCCTAATGATGAACTGTTTAGTGTACGATTTACATTAGTAGGTGATAATGCGGGTAATTATGTCGTTAGTGATAACAGTGCCATTAGCAGGATCTTTGAGTATGTTCCTCCCGTAAATGGAATACCACAGGGTAACTACGAACCCATTATTCAATTGACCGCTCCAACAAGATTACAGATTGGAGGCATTAACGGTAGTTACCGCCCTTCTGCAAAGACAAACATTGCTTTTGAGGTTGCGGGAAGTAAAAATGACCTCAATTTATTCTCTGAAATCGATGATGGAAACAATGAAGGGTTTGCAGGCAGGGTCGCAGCTCAACAGACACTTATAACCACTGCAGATTCTTTAAAGATAAATGGTTTTGCATCGATGGATTATGTGAATGAAGATTTCAGGAATATTGAAAGGACTTACAATATCGAATTTAATCGCGACTGGAATCTTATAAATCCAATGGGAAATCAAACATTCTTAATTTCAGGAATAGAAGCTTTTCATCCCAAGAAAGGAGGAGGGCGATACGAGTTTCAGAACCTGGAATTTTCAGAAAATTTCAGTGGCTCCCGACATGTAATGACTTCTAATATTCAGTTTGGCAAACTAAAAGTTCAAACTCATGGAAGCTATTTAAAAAGTGAAGGTGATTCTTTGGATTCGAAATTCTTTCGGTTAAATAATACTACTGTTTATGGCTTAAAAAAAGCCTGGATCGGTGGAAAAGTAAACTTTGAAGATAACCAGATACGTAATATCCGTAATGACAGTTTAACACTTGCGACCCAAAAATATAACGCATTTGAAATATTTTCGGGTATTGGTGACAGTACTAAAATTTTTGTTGAGGCCGGGTATAGGTTTCAGGTAAATGATAGTGTCCGTAATTCTATCTTACAAAAAGTAAATACCTCCAACACCTATTTTGTAAAATCGCGGCTTATCAACAGTAAAAATTCAAAACTATCTCTGTTTGCAAACTATCGCGTTTTAAAAGATGAAGATGGAGAGGATGAAGATGAGAAATCACTTAATTCACAGATACTTTATAATCAAGGCCTATTAAACGGAAGTATCAATATCAATACTTCTTTAGCTTCAAACAATGGAGTTATTCCGCAACAGGAATTTACTTATGTTAAAGTAGAGCCTGGAGAGGGGGTTTTTACCTGGATAGATTATAACAATGATGGAATACAGGACCTCGAAGAATTTGAAGTAGCTCAATTTCAGGATGAAGCAGAATATGTTCGTATTTTGTTGCCTAACCAGATCTTTTTAAAAATTAGGGAGAATAAATTCAGCCAAATCATTACACTTAATCCCAGAGCCTGGGAAAACAGTATAGGGTTTAAGAAGTTCTTGTCACATTTTTACAATCAAACCTCTTATGTATTGGATCGAAAAGTAGAACGAAAAAATGAAGGCTTAAATATTAACCCTTTTGAAGATGGTGGTGATGAACAACTGGGCTTGGTTTCAAATTTCAGGAACGTATTATTCTTTAATCGTGGAAAGCAAAAGTATACCACGAGCTATAGTTATATCTCAACATCTAATAACAATCTACTTTCTTTAGGTTTACAAAAAAATAAACTGGAAAGTCATCAATTGAATTTTAACCATAAATTTTGGGAAAGCTGGCTGGTAAATTTTAAAGGAGCTTTGGGCACGAATGAAAGTATTTCTGAAAACTTTGTTTCGCGAAATTATACTCTGGAAACCTATGAAATAGCTCCTAAAGTTTCTTATCTATTAAATTCAAAAACTCGTTTTGATGTTTTCTACGGGTTTTTGAACAAAGACAACTCTTTGGGAGAAATGGAGCAACTGGAACAACAAAAAATAGGAGTATCCTTTGCTTACAGTAATGAGCAAAAAATCTCTGTAAACGGGGAATTTAATTTTATAAGCAATGCTTTTACGGGAAGTGCTTTTTCACCTGTAGCATATCAAATGCTGGAAGGTTTACAACCCGGCACCAACTTTACCTGGAACTTGCTGCTTCAAAAAAGGATCACCAAATATTTAGATGCCAACCTTTCATACTTTGGAAGAAAAAGTGAAAACTCTAAGACCATACATACCGGGAGTATTCAGCTTAGAGCATTTTTCTAATAAAAAGGTCCTCAATTACTTGAGGACCTTTCTTTTTAAAATAGAATCTGTTTCAGAAAAGATTATTTAACAACTATACGTTTTACTTTTCCTCCGTTTGCAGTTCCTAGTTTTACTAAATATACACCACTGGAAGCGTAAGACATATCCAGTTGGTAGTTATAAGAATCATTTTCTTTCTCTAATCTATAGTAAAGTAATCTTTGCCCTAATACATTGTAAACCTGTAATTCAAGTTTATCATCGTAGCTGGTATTACTTAAAGTAACATCAAAAATGTTGTTTCCTGTTTCAATAACAGTAAAATCTGCATCGGCCAGAACATTATCATTAACACCCAAAGTACCAATGCTTGCAGAGTAGTCTTCGGTCTCACCATACTGAGTTTCTTCACAGGCATCAGCAGGTACCGGAGCATCCCAATTTGTTTTTGCTCTCATAATGTGTTGTCCAAGAGCAGCTCCAGCAGGAATTACCAAGTCCATTGTTTCGGTATAAGATCCTCCTGCCTGACCATCGGCAATTTCATAGTTATCTACAACAACTTCATCCGTAGTAAATACAAAATCATCGTTAAAATCGATCCATACTGTTACAAATTGATCTCCATATCCTGTAGTTACCGTAAGGTCATACGTTGTGTCCTGTTCCATATTGGCAACAAGGTTGGTGAAATCTCCATAGCCTTCACATGCAGAAGGGTTATTAATATTAGCTACACTAAACAATTGGAATCCGTCGCCAAGAGAACAGTCTGCTGTTGGTTGACAGTTGGAATTAACAACTACCACAGAAGTCTCATCATTTGAAGTATCACTATCTCCTCCTAAAGAAGTAGTAGCACTTAAATTATAGGATCCCAGAGCAGAGAAGTCACCAGTTTGAGTAAATGTATATGACATTGACGTATTTCCTGGAAGTGGTCCTGCAACAACTTCCGTTACATCGCTACCATCCAAATTATATGTTACATCAAAATTGGATTGTGTAGCTCCACCAAAGTTATTGATCTCAACAGTAATTTGTTCTGCATTGGTCAGGCCAACTCCGGAGGTAGGTGAACTAATGGAAACTACCCCCAGGTCATTGGGTTGTAAGTGGGTCACATCTACTGTTATTTCATCGTTGGCATTATCCTCATCTGCTGCATATACAGTACCTACAGTAATTGAGTAGGTTTGTCCAACAGTAGATAAATCTGCTGTAGCGGCAAATGTGAATTGCGCAGATGTTGATGTAGGAATAGTACCAACATAAGGTTCTGAAACTACGGGACCTCCATCTATCTGGTAGGTTACATTGAATCCTGAAGCATCAAGTTGACCGTAGTTAAAAATAGTAACTGTAACTGTTTCGGCATTGGTAAGTGTTCCTGTAACAGGGTTATCCAAATTCACCGCACCAAGATCATTATTAAAATTAGGTGCAATTTTAAATACTCCAACAACATTAGCTCCACCATTGTTCATATATTCATTGATAAACCAGAATGTTTTATCATCATTAGGGTCTACGTCTATTTTACTGTAATCTCCATAGCGAAATCCCGGAATATTTTGATTTCCGTTTGCGATCAGTTCTTCGGCAATGGTCATTGTATTGATAGGGTCCGCTGCAAATCTTCCAGTATAGTAAGAGCTTACTTGTATTGGGTTAGGATCATTAGGGTCTATGGTCATTCCAGAGTACCCCATACCAATGTTCCCTTGTACGTCCATCATCATACTGGCGTGCCATGCATGCTTGTCTCCTGGAGCGGTATAGGTTCCTTCCTGGAAAATACTCCATGGCTGTCCATCGCCTGCCTGGCGTAATTCATACCAACGAATACCAGCGTGTTCTCCGGCAGTAGCATCTACATCTATCACAAAGTTGAATACTGCTGAATTATGTCCGGCAAATTTTCTAAACTGTGCCTGGTTCATAATGGTAGCTTGTAAGGCATCAATTGGTGTTCCTCCACCCGGTTGTGTAAGGTTTGAAAAACTTCCGCCGTCGAAAACTGAAATATATGGTGTAGTTACCAGTTCGTTAGGTGCGGAAATAGTTGAATTTCCAGGTGTCGCCCAGTCTACGTCAATTGTCCATATCTTAATATGATCTGTTGCTACTCCGCCCCATGCATCATCTTGTAAATAAATAATAGGTGCACTTCCGGCGGCAGGCATATTCCCGTCACTTACATTAAGTGCCTGCGGACTATAAAAACCACTTGTCGCGATTCCGGTTAAGTCAAATCCTTGTATACCGGCAGCAGCATTTCCAGCTAACATTTCATCTCTTTCTAATGCCCATACTTTATTACTGGAAGAAGTATTATCGGTAATATAATATCCGTCACTCCAAACTGAAAGCTTTTGGTAATCATTGATCTGAGGAATGCTGTATAAATACCAGCTCGCTGTAATTGGATCCGGTCCGTCGGAAACGGCAATTTCCGCTCCCGCCCCCACAAATAAATAGCTAACTACCCATCTGTCTGCAGCATTGTCATAAGATACGGTAAGGTCACAACAACCTCCGTTAGAAAAAATATTGTTCACATTAAGAGGTCCTGTAAGATCAGTTCCCGCTTTATCGTAAATCATAAATCCGGTGTTATAGACCATGAATACATGATTTGGGCCAACTCCCAAAGAAGGGTCAGACGGTGGGCCTACAGTATTGTTAAGGTCAAACACCAAAGAAGGAGCTTTTCCTTGTAATTTTTGAGTTAAGGGGTCTTGATTTCTGAAAAAATAGTCATCTTCAGTTTGTTTATCTTTCCCAATTATAACTTTATTTCTTGAAGATCTTCCATCTTTAGGTTCTTCGGTTAAAGGTATAGCAGGATTTAGGGTCGTTCTAGATGCCAAAGAAGGCACTATTCTCATTGAGCCAACCGTTCCAACATATGATGCGCCGGCTTCTTCATTTTCTTGTGCATTTGCCGTAAAAATAAAGGCAAAAAGCAACAATGCAAGAGAAATTTTTGATTTCATAAATAAGGGTTTATATAAATAAATAATTTAAGGGTTTCTAAAGTACCAACATTTTTTTAATATACAATGGTAATTTTTGATAAATTATAATTTGTAATATATTGATTTTTAATATGTTACAAATTTTATTTCCTATTAGTTTAATAGGGATTTCCCGTTAAAAAGGTTAAAGGTTTTCAACCATAGTTATTAAGCGGCACATTATTTGTAATTTAACAGCATATAAAACACAAAAAAATATAATTATGACATTTATTAAAACCTCATTAGCAATTTTGTCTTTAGCAATAATGTCTTGTGGCTCAGCTAACGTAGATGAAAGTTCTTCTTCTAAAACAGAAACTGCTAAGGAAGCTAAAAAAATGATGGAAGCCGGGTATAAAAAAGCTACTGTTATAGCTTCTACAAAAGAAGGTGATTGTCCGTATACTTTAAAAATGGAAGGCGATGTCCCTTATTTGTTAGACCCTATCAATCTTGATAAAAGTTATAAGAGTGATGGAATGAAGGTTTGGGTTACTTATAGCGGGCTTCGAATGATGAATCGTTGTGATAATGCTACTCCGGTTAGCATCAAGGATATACAAAAAAGAGCGGAGTAAAATACTCCGCTCTAATAACTTATTTATAATAAATTCTTAAGAGTTACTTAACAATTATCTTTTTGGAATTACCTGCTTTGTTATTTCCAAGTCTTACTATGTATACTCCGGAAGCAGCATAAGACATATCTAAGCTATAGAAATATCCTTTTCCATTTTCATTGTCAATACTACTACTTAGCAATGTTTGTCCAAGAATATTGGAAACAGTTAAAGTAAGCGGTTCAGTGATAGTAGTTTGCAATGACACATCAAAATGATTATTTCCTTTGTCAACGATCATTAGATCAGAATCTTTAACAACATTATCTTCAGTACCTAAAGTAGTATTGGTAATACTTTTCGTTGTGCTGTCATTTGAATTTTCCTGGTCACCGGCTAGGTTCGTAGTAACTTCTACAACATAGGTCTGGCTAGGAGTTGAAAAGTCTCCTGTTGCAGTAAATGTATATTGAGCAGAAGCAGAAGAAGCCAATGGACCTGCAAACACTTCATCAGCAATGCTATTACCATCTATTGTCAAGTTTATCGGAATATTTGATTGCGGATCAACACCATAATTGAAAATAGTAACGGTTACTGATTCTGCACTGGTCAATGCGCCATCTACAGGTGCATCTATACTAACAGCTCCTACATCATTTGCAAAACTAGGAGCAATTTGGAATACACCTACATGATCTCTTCTTCCTGGGTTTGCAATTTCATTGATAAACCAGAATGTTTTATCATCTGCAGGATCGACATCTATTTTTGAATAATCTCCGTATCTGAAGTTTGGAATATTATTAGTTCCAGCTTTAATTAAAGTTTCTGCAACAGTCATTGTTCCTGCAGGGTCTGCAGCAAATCTTCCCGTATAATAAGTACTAACTCTAAAATCTGTTGGATTTGGAGTAGTGGGCCCTGCCATACTCGTATATCCCATACCAATATTTCCTTGCTCATCCATAGCTAAACTTGCGTGCCATGCATGTCTTCCATCCGGAGCAGTATACGTACCTTCCTGGAATAAGGTCCAAGGCTGGTTATCTGCAGTTTGACGAAATTCCATCCAACGTACACCTGCAAGTTCAACAGCTGTAGCATCTGTATCTACTACAAAGTTGAACAATGCGGAATTGTATCCAGGGAATTTTTTGAACTGTGCCTGGTTCATAATTGTTGCTTGTAAAGCATCTATGGAAGCTCCACCTCCGGGTTGAGATAAGTTTGAGAAACTTCCTCCATCAAATACTGAGATAAATGGTGTTAAAGCAATCTCTGTAGCAGCAGAAACAGTAGAGTTACCAGGGGTAGCCCAATCTACATCTATCGTCCAATATTTTACATGGTCTGTTGCTACTCCACCCCAGGCGTCATCCTGTAAGTATACAATAGTCGCACCTCCGGCAGCTGGCATGTTATCATCTGTCACGTTTAAAGCCTGAGGGCTATAAAATCCACTGGTAGCTATTCCCGGAAGGTTGAACGTCTGAACTCCCGCTGCAGCATTTCCTAAAAGCATCTCGGCTCTCTCTAAAGCCCATACTCTGTTAGAACCCGCTACATTGGCAGTTACATAATATCCGTCACTCCATACTGAGAGTTTATTGTAATCATTCACATTTGGAATGGTATAAACATACCATCCGTCATTCACCGGGTCGGGACCATCGGATACGGCAACTTGAATTTGACCGTTACTAGACCATAAATAACTTAAAACCCATCTGTCTGCAGCTGCGTCATAAGATACGGTAAGATCACAACAACCTCCACCGGAAAAAATGTTGGTAGGGCCTAATTGACCTGTCAATGGAGTTCCGGTTTTATCAAAAATTCTAAATCCTGTATTAAATACAGATAAAACGTGGTTAGGGCCTACACCTAATGAAGGGTCTGTTGGTGAGGAACCCGAAGCAGAAGCTTCAAATTCAAAAAGTAAGTTTCTACTTTGTATCTTTCCTTTCAAAGGATGCGGATTACTGGCCAAATAATCATTTTCTGTTTGAGGGTCTTTACCAATAACAACCGGGTTTTGACCAGATCTTTTGTCTTTTGCCTCTTTTAAAGATGTATCTGCCGGTTC
>JANQOS010000122.1 GCA_028285705.1 Altibacter sp. | reverse complement strand
ATTTCAGAATTTGAACGTCTTATTACTCCAAGAACCAAAGCGATACTTATTTGTAACCCCGGCAATCCAACTGGTTACCTGTATTCCAAAGAAGAAATTCAAACCCTGGCCTCTATAGTAAAAAAACACGACCTGTTCTTAGTAGCAGATGAAGTATACCGTGAATTTACATACGATGGTTTTGAGCATTATTCTATCTTACAAGAGGAAAACATGTCCGAAAATGGTATCATAATTGACTCCGTTTCGAAGCGATACAGTATGTGCGGAGCGAGAATAGGATGCTTGGTCTCTAAGAATAAAAATGTAATTAAAACAGCTTTGAAGTTTGCTCAGGCAAGATTGAGCCCGCCCACTTTTGCTCAAATTGCCAGTGAGGCTGCCTTACAAACTCCCCAAAGTTATTTTGATGATGTCATCAATGAATATGAAGACCGACGCAATACACTAATACAACATTTACAAGAAATTCCGGGAGTAAAAGCAGGTGTACCAAAAGGAGCTTTTTACTGTATTGTAGAACTTCCCGTGAAAAACAGTGATGCATTTGCTCAATGGCTTTTGGAGAAATTTGATTATAATGGCGAAACCATTATGGTAGCGCCGGCTGCCGGTTTTTATTCCAGTCCGGGAGTTGGGTTAAATCAAGTACGAATAGCTTATGTACTTAACAAAGAGAGCCTTATTAAAGCTGTAAAGATCTTAAAAGTAGCATTAGAACAATACCGTGATTGATGCAACTAAAAAAAAATAAATCGCTAAAAGAGTTCAACACCTTCGGGATTGATGTTAAAGCGCGTTATTTTATTGAAATTACCTCGGTCGACAAACTAAAAGAGGCTCTAACCACATATTCCAGAGAAAAGCTTTTTATTTTAGGCGGAGGCAGCAATATGTTGCTTACTCAGGATATAGATGCGCTTGTATTGTACATAAACCATAAAGGGATCGAGGTTCTTTCCGAAGACGAAAATCATGTAATTTTAAAAGTTATGGCCGGTGAAAACTGGCATGAGTTTGTTACCTATTGTGTTGAGAATAATTATGGCGGAATTGAAAACCTATCGCTAATTCCGGGAAATGTAGGTTCTGCCCCCATTCAAAACATTGGCGCATACGGAGTAGAATTAAAAGATGTCTTCCAGAGCTGTAGCGCAATAGAGATTGCCAATCAGACCAAAAAGGAGTTCAGTAAGGAAGAATGCCGGTTTGGGTATCGAAATTCTATCTTTAAAAACGAAGTAAAAAGCAAATATATTATTACGGACGTTACTCTTAAACTTACAAAGCGTGATCATGTTTTAAGTACATCTTATGGTGCCATTCGGGAAAATCTGGCCAATAAAAAAATTGAAGCCCCAACAATAAAAGATATTTCAGAGGCAGTGATCGCTATTCGTCAATCTAAACTACCAGATCCAAAGGAACTGGGAAACAGTGGCAGTTTTTTTAAGAATCCTGTACTGGATCCGGATACTTTCAGAGCTTTCAGGCTAAATTTTCCGGAAGCTCCCTTTTATGAAGTTTCTCCTACAGAATTTAAGGTTCCTGCAGGTTGGTTAATTGAACATGCAGGATTTAAAGGAAAGCGTTTTGGAAATGCAGGTGTGCATAAAAACCAGGCGTTGGTATTAGTAAATCATGGTAATGCAACCGGAAATGAGATTTGGCAATTGGCTTTAAATATTCAGAAAACGGTAAAAGAAAAGTTTGGGATCTATATTGAACCCGAAGTAAATGTTTTTTAGTTCAACAATAACAATGCGTCTATGGTATGTACTACTCCATTTGAACCATTGATATCACTCTTTTTAATAATTCCTTTGCTGCCCTTAGCATTTTTAATGACTATGTCATCCCCTAGTTTTGAGGCTGTCAGTGTTTCGCCCGAAATTGTTTTTAAAGTATAGGTCCCACCGCCATTCTTTATGTTTTGAAATAGAGAAACCGAATCGTGGTTACCTTCTATAATATGACATTTCATCAATGCTATTAGACTCTCTTTGTTCTCAAGCTTCAAAAAATCATTCAGTTCTTCTGTATCTAACTTTCCAAAAGATGTATCCATAGGCGCCAGTACCGTATAAGGACCTTTTTGTTTTATAAGAACATCGGCCAATTCTGCAGAGACCATATAACTCGCAAACATTTTTAGCTCCGGTGTGATCATAACTTTACTAAAAACACTGTTTGCCAATGCCTTTTCTTCTTCGGTAAGAACCTTCTTCTCTTTTTTTACAATAGTATCGACCTTCACAGGGTCATCACTCTTCGTAGTTTCTTTGGTTTCATTCTTACAGGCTATTAACGCTATCGAAAAAGCAAAAACCCAAAGGGAGCGATATATAAATCTCATAGTTAGTTTGTTCAAAATTCAAGCTAAAAATAGTGAAATTACATGCACATCACCAAGAAAGATTGTATTTTTGTTCTTCAAAAGAATAGTATGGGAATTTTTATAATCACTTTTGTATTATTACTGCTCGCTTTTGCCGGTATTGCTATAAAAATATGGGGTAAAAAGGACGGTAAGTTTGCAGGAACCTGCGCCAGTCAAAGCCCTTTTTTAAACAAAGATGGAGAGGCTTGCGGTTTTTGCGGAAAGACCCCGGACCAGTTTGATACTTGTAACGAAGCGCCGCACAAATAATATAAATCCTTTAGCAGCTTATGGTACTACTTTATGGTTTTGCTGCAGTAGTTTTTATAAACTGTTTGTACTTTTTTCTTTTCTCAAAATTTTCCTTTAGTAAAGCTTCTGAAAAAATTACTTCGGAAAAATACCCTGTTTCTCTGCTTGTCTGTGCAAAAAACGAAGCCGAGAACCTTAAAAAACACATTCCCCTCTGGCAAAAATTGGACTACCCTGATTTTGAAATTATTTTGATCAATGACGCATCTATAGACGGTACATTGGAGGTAATGGAACATTTCGCTGAAAAGGACTCCCGTATTAAAATTGTTAATGTTAAAAACAATGAGGCTTTTTGGGCCAATAAAAAATATGCAATGACCCTCGGTATTAAAAAAGCAAAGAATAAACGAATGCTTTTTACAGATGCAGACTGCCGCCCTTCCAGTGACCAATGGTTAAAGATAATGGCATCACATTTCTCTGAAAAGAAACAACTTATCTTAGGGTATGGAGCTTATAAAAAAACAGCTTCTTTTTTAAATAAACTCATCCGTTTTGAAACATTGATGACCGCCTTGCAATATTTCTCATATGCGAAAGCCGGAATGCCATACATGGGTGTAGGGCGTAATCTGGCATATACCGCTAATCTTTATTATGGCACCAATGGTTTTATGTCTCACATGAAGATAGCTTCAGGAGATGATGACCTTTTTGTAAATGAAGCGGCAACTAAGGAAAATACGGCAATTTGTTTTGCCGAAGACGCTTTTACCTATTCAATTCCTAAAAAGACATGGAAATCATGGATCCTTCAGAAAAAAAGACACCTTACTACTGCCAGGTTGTATAAGTTCAAGCATCGTTTTTTGTTAAGTTCATATTATATTTCCAACTTTTTATTTTGGGTATTGGCAATTACAAATCTAATTCTGGCAGATTGGAAGGTAGCCGTTATACTAATTAGTTTCAGGCTTTTAGTACAATGGGTAGTCGTTGGCAGCTCTGCTGTAAAACTTAAAGAGAAAAACCTTATACCCTTCCTTCCTTTTCTTGAATTCTTTTTAGTATTCATTCAAATGAGTATCTTTATTTCTAATAGCATTTCAAAACCGGTTAAGTGGAAATAACGAAAGAATACATCTTACATCAAATTCAAAATGCAAAAAAAGGCGAGCAAAGTGCGTTCAATTTTTTATTGGACTATTTTTGGAACAAAGTGTATGGTTTTCAAATTAAAAGAGTGAAAGATGAGTATGAGGCAGAGGATATTACCATCGAGACCTTTTCGAAGGCGTTTGACAAAATAGAAACGTTCAATGAGAAGTATACGTTTGGAACCTGGTTGATGACCATTTCAAAAAACATACAAATAGATAAGACCCGAAAAAAGAACGCTTCAATCCATATGCATACAACAGATGCCAGTGATGAACATGTCAAAAAAATAGCAGACCTCAACCCTACTCCCGAAGATAAACTAATTACAGAGCAGAACCTGGCAGAATTACTCCGCTTCATAAAGGAACTTAAACCTCATTATCAAGAGATCATTAACCTTCGGTATTTTCAGGAAATGAGCTACAATGAAATTTCCGAAACTTTGGAGGAACCTCTCAATAATGTAAAAATAAGATTATTGAGAGCCCGAAAATTATTAGCCGAAATTATTACACAAAACCATAACAATTGAAATTTTCACTTAAAAAACTGGGGCCCGGTTTTCTATTTGCCGGTGCGGCTATTGGTGTTTCACACCTGGTACAATCCACCCGCGCCGGTGCAGATTTTGGTTTCGGGCTGTTATGGGCCCTATTGCTTATAAATACTGTAAAGTATCCTTTCTTTGAATTTGGACCTCGTTATGCATCGGCCACCGGAGAAAGCCTCCTTGCCGGATATAAAAAATTGGGCAAAGGGGTATTAATAGCTTACTTCGTGATCACTTTTGCTACAATGTTCACAATTCAAACTGCAGTAACTATTGTGACAGCCGGAATTGCATCCTCCTTATTTGGGAGCGGGTCTGTAGTATTTTGGACCGCTGTTATTACCGGAATTTGTTTCACCATACTAATTATTGGAAGGTATAAGATCCTGGATTCATTGATGAAGATCATTATTCTCTGCCTGACCCTAAGCACTATTATTGCAGTAGTACTTGCCATAAAACCCGAAACCTCTATAAGCATATCGCAGGTAATTCCAACTGAAGCGGCTTCAGTTGCATTTTTAATTGCCTTTATGGGCTGGATGCCTGCACCATTAGACATTTCTATTTGGCACTCCATCTGGACAGTCGAAAAAAAGAAGTTAAACCCTTCAATCACTTCGGAACAATCCCGCTTTGATTTTAACATAGGCTATATCACTACAACGATCCTGGCTATTGGGTTTTTATCCCTTGGTGCATTAGTATTATTTGGTACAGGAGAAAGTTTTTCTCCAAAAGGTGGGGAATTTGCAAATCAATTGATCTCAATGTATACATTCAGTTTAGGAGACGGAGCTAAAATCATCATAGGGATCGCAGCATTAACAACTATGTTTAGTACGACACTGACCACTCTGGATGCCTCTCCAAGAGTCATGAACAGTACTACCGGGATCTTAACCGGAAAACCACTAAAAAGGGGTTATTTGGCCTGGCTTTTAATTTTAGTGTTTGGAACTCTTGCCATCTTTTTCTTTTTTATTTCTGAAATGGGACTCCTTATAAAAATTGCCACTATTCTATCATTTTTAACGGCTCCGTTCTATGCTATAGTGAATTACAGGCTTCTTACCGGAAAACACACGCCAAAAGAGGCACGACCTTCAAACTTTTTAAAGACATACAGCATCATTTCCATAGTGGTTCTAATTGCGTTCAGTATCTGGTATCTCACCACATTGTAATACTGTTCTTTTAGGTATTCTTTGTACCTTTGTGGCTTCTTATGAGTACAGATACAATTAATGCCCAAAAACCGTCACCTAAGCCAAAATGGCTACGGGTGAAGTTGCCCACAGGTAAGAAATACACCGAATTACGTGGCCTCGTAGATAAATATAGCTTACATACCATTTGCACCTCCGGAAGTTGCCCGAATATGGGTGAATGTTGGACAGAAGGTACAGCTACCTTTATGATCTTAGGAAATATTTGTACACGTTCCTGTGGTTTTTGTGGCGTAAAGACCGGAAGGCCGGAAACAGTGGACTGGGATGAACCCGAAAAAGTAGCCCGTTCCATTAAGCTTATGAATATTAAACATGCGGTGGTCACTTCTGTAGACCGGGATGACCTGAAAGATATGGGGTCTATTATTTGGGCAGAAACCGTAAAAGCTATCCGCCGAATGAACCCTGAAACAACTCTTGAAACTTTAATTCCCGATTTTCAAGGTGTTACCAGAAATATTGACCGAATTATCGCAGTAAAACCGGAAGTTGTCTCACATAATATGGAAACCGTAAAAAGGTTAACACGTGAAGTACGCATACAGGCCAAATATGAGCGTAGTTTAGAGGTTTTAAGATATCTAAAAGAGCAAGGCATCGAACGTACAAAAAGTGGTATTATGCTGGGGTTGGGTGAAACCGAAGCCGAAGTTCTTCAAACCATGCAGGACCTTCGCAATGTTGGGCTCGATATTGTGACCCTTGGACAATACCTGCAGCCTTCTAAAAAGCATCTGCCGGTCAAAGAGTTCATTGTACCAGAGCAATTTCAAAAATATGAAAAAATAGGTTTGGAAATGGGCTTTCGCCATGTGGAAAGCGGAGCTTTGGTACGTTCTTCATACAAAGCTCAAAAGCATCTTACATAACGATACTGATTCATGGAAAGAACTATCAAAATAGGAATTAACGGTTTTGGCCGTATAGGGAGAAATCTTTTTAGGTTATTGATCCGTCATCCTAATATAGAAGTTGTTGCCGTGAATGATATTTCAGACACTAAAACGCTTAGCCATTTACTGAAATATGATAGTATTCATGGGGTTTTGCATGAAGATATAGGTTATTCGGAAAAAAGCATGACCGTTGCAGGCAAAACAATTCGGTTCTCTTCTGAAAAGGATATTAAAGCAATTGAATGGGGAACTATAGATTTTGTAATAGAATGTTCGGGAAAATTCAAACATCGTAAGGAACTGGAGAATCACCTGGAAAACGGAGCCAAAAAAGTAATCTTATCCGTACCTCCCATAGAAGATGACATAAAAACGGTTGTTTGTGGTGTTAACGACTCTATTTTAAGTTCTAATGACAAGATCGTATCAAATGCATCCTGTACCACCAATAATGCAGCTCCCATGCTAAAGATCATCAATGAGCTATGTGGTATTGAACAAGCCTATATAACAACGGTACACTCTTACACTACAGATCAAAGTTTACACGATCAGCCCCATAGGGACCTGCGCAGGGCAAGGGCAGCCGGACAATCGATTGTTCCCACAACTACGGGAGCTGCCAAAGCATTAACCAAAATTTTTCCCGAATTGGCTTCAGCTATAGGAGGTTGTGGTATACGGGTTCCGGTTCCCAACGGGTCTTTAACAGATATAACTTTAAATGTTAAGGAAGAGGTTTCCATCGAAGCTGTCAATACTGCATTCAAAAGGGCCTCGGAGCACGAATTAAAAGGAATACTTCAATATACCGAAGACCCTATTGTATCCATAGATATTGTTGGAAATACACATTCCTGCATTTTTGATGCCGGAATGACCTCAGTTATAGGCAAAATGGTTAAAATCATTGGTTGGTACGACAATGAGATAGGATATTCTTCAAGAATTGTCGATTTAATCCTACAATTTTCCAATAAATAGCCCTCATTATCGAGGAAATGACTATATTTATCGCCGAAGTACATAAGATAGATGAATAGTATTCCCCTAAAATACAAGATATTATTCCCCGTTCTGTTCTGTTTTTTTTTCTTATCCGCGATACATGCGCAAGGAAAAAAGCAGGATACTATTTCCCTTATAAAAAATTATCAGGTTGAAGCCGGGCAGGCTATTGTTGTACATGATTTTGAACTGGCGATCACTAATTTGGCGAAAGCCAACAAGCTAGTGTCCAATATCGATGATCATTTGCTGAAAGCTGATCTTCAATTGGATGGAGCGGAGTTATACTATTACATTGAGAATTATGAAAAAGCGGCTTCCGAAATACGGAAAGCTATTCCAATCATAAAACAATCCAATGACAAAAGTGAGTTAGCCAAAGCTTACAATCTCTTTGGGCTGATCCTTACAAGGACAGGTGATTTTGAAGAAGCCGAAAGATATTTTAAGAATGCAGATTCTATCTTTACACAACAAAACGACGAAAAAAATCAGGCCAATGTTATATTGGGAAGGGGAATTCTCGAATTAAAAAGAGGAAACCTAAAAAGCTCGGTAAATTATCTTGATGCCGGGATACCCCTATTTATAAGTAATGGCCTGTCATATCAGGAAGCGCTATCATACCTTAACAAAGCTTCCGCATTGTTGGATATTGAAGAAGGAGAGGTTAAAAACAACCTTGAACTCGCTAAAACTTCATTAGCAAAAGCTCTGGCGATCGTTAATGCGAATTCCTATACAAAACTTAAGATAGAAAGCTATAAGATCTCTTCCCGAATTGCGCTAAAAGAAAACAGAGTCCTTGAAGCCGAAAACTACCTAATCCTTTATTCTGAAAAAAAGGATTCCATAAATCAGGTTTTCTTTACCGCATTGTCAAAAGGAGTTGAAACCGAGGCAAATGTAGGTGACCTAAATGAGATCATTGCCACACAACAGGATGATCTGGATAAAAAGCAAAAATCCATTAATTTCGGTAAAATGACAACCGGTCTAAGTATTGCATTGATTGTGATCTTATCTCTTTTAACATTGTCATTATATAAAAACAACAATTTACGTGCAAAGGCAAATGAATTGTTGCAGGATAAAAACAACGAATTACTACTGGCTAAGGAAAAAGCAGAAAAAGCATCTCTTGCCAAAGCTCAGTTTCTTTCTACCATTACCCACGAATTGCGTACTCCGTTATATGCTGTAACCGGGCTTACCCATTTGTTATTGGAAGAAGATCCCAAGCCGCATCAAAAAGAACACCTAAACTCTTTAAAGTTCTCCGGGGAATACCTCTTATCGCTTATTAATAACATCCTCGATCTTAATAAACTGGAAGCCAATAAGGTTGAGATTGAAAAAACAACCTTCTCTATCAAAAAGCGTATCAATGATGTGCTGATTGCTTTGAAGAAATCTGCAGATGACAGGAAGAACAACATACATTTTGAATTTGATGAAAATATTCCGGATAAGCTAGTTGGAGATCCGTTAAAGCTCTCCCAGGTATTGATCAATCTGGTGGGTAACTCGGTAAAATTCACTCAAAATGGAGATGTTTTTGTGCGGGTTAGTAAGTTGGATCAAACTGATAGTAAAGTTTCTCTCCACTTTGAGATAGAAGATAACGGAGTAGGTATCTCGAAGAAAAAACAAAAAAGTATATTCGAAACTTTTTCTCAAGCTTCGCTTCAGATCAATAGAAAATTTGGAGGTACCGGCCTGGGGCTTTCCATCGTTAAAAACCTATTGGAACTTATGGGAAGTAGGATCCATTTAGAAAGCCAGCTAGGAAAAGGATCTAAGTTTTGGTTCAATATTAATTTTGATATTGCTGAAGAATTAAGAGAAGATACAAATCCAAACAATATCATTTACGACGTAGATTATGTTGCACTTGAGAACAGAAGGGTCCTGGTTGTTGAAGACAACAAAATTAACCAAATGATCACGAAAAAGATCCTCGAAAAGAACAAGATGAATTGTATGGTAGCTGATAATGGAATAGATGCCATAAAATTGATCAAAGAAAATACTTTCGATGTAATTCTAATGGACATTCATATGCCGGGAATAAGTGGTATTGAAGCAACACAGAGAATTAGAAAGTTTGATAAGAACCTTCCTATTATAGCATTAACCGCAGTAACTATTGATGAGAATCTGGATGATTTTTACCGTGCAGGTTTCAATGAAATTATTCCAAAACCATTTAAAACTGAAGAGTTCTTCGAAAAGATCTATCGTACACTTGAAGGTAGAAAATTTCCGGTAGGCAGTTAACCTTTTTTATGGTTTTCAATCCTATTAAATATAGTTTCCTTGAAGAATTCCTCCTGTTCGTTTAAAATCAGCACTTTTATTGGCAGATAGTACAAAGCAAACTTTTCCAGCTTTGGCTGTAAACGCATATAGTCCTTTTCTGTAGTGAGTATAATTTCTTTTTGTTTCAATTTTTTAATGTCTGAAGCACTAAAATGGTGATGATCAGGAAACTTTTCATGTGTAAACCTAAATTGCTTTCTTTTAAGAAATGTAACCAGGGGTTCCGGCTTTGCAATCCCGGTGACCAGTGTAAAAGATTTATCCTGCAGATAGTGAATTGATAAAGTTTCGGAAACACCGTAAATTAATTTATCATATCCAATTTTCGAAAAGTATATTTTTTGATGAGGCAATAGATTCAACCGAAATTGAATTTCCTGGATCTTTGCATAAGGAGCCCCTTCCGGGCATTTGGTCACTACAATGATATCTGCTCGTTTCGAACCACTTCTCGCTTCCCGTAAATTACCGGTAGGAAGTATATGGTCTTCAATATACAAGTCGTCATAAGAAGTCAAAAGGATATTCGTGGATGCCTTCACTTTTCTATGTTGAAAGGCATCATCCAACAAAATAGCATCTGCTTTGGACCTTAGCTTCTCAATCCCCTCTCTTCTATTTGCGCATACAGCGACTGTGACTTTTGGAAAGTTTTGTTTAAACTGAAGAGGCTCATCGCCTACTTCTTCAGCGGTACTATCGATCAAAACTTCACGAAAACCTTTAGTCCTCCTTTTATAACCCCTGCTTAAAATAGCAAGCTCGTAATCCTCTTTCAAAAAGGAAACCAGGTATTGGATCATTGGAGATTTTCCCGTTCCACCGGTAGTAAGGTTACCTACACAAATAATTGGGATCTTATAAGTTCGGCTTTCCAACCATCCCCTGTCATAAAAATAGTTTCGTAGCCATGTTATGCCTCCATACAATATTGAAAAGGGGAAAAGGATTTTTCTAAGCAAGTTCATATAACGAAAGTAACTTTTTTATCTTTACCGTAAAATACAAAACGATGAAGGTAAAAGAAGTTGTACAATTATTAGAAGAGTTTGCGCCACAAAGTTATGCAGAAGATTTTGATAATACCGGACTTTTGGTTGGTAATGCAAATACAATTGTAACGGGAGTGTTAGTAACACTTGTCACCCTGGAAAGTGTAATTGATGAAGCTCTCGAGAATAATTGCAACCTCATTGTTAGTTTTCACCCCATTGTATTTTCCGGCCTAAAAAAATTGACAGGAAAAACCTATGTGGAACGAGTAGTACAAAAAGCGATCAAACACGATATTGCCATTTTTGCCATTCATACCGCATTGGATAATGCCTGGAATGGAGTAAATGCGGTGATCTGTGAAAAACTCAAATTAAAGAACCGGAAAATATTGATACCCCAAAAGGAAACCATCAAAAAACTTAACACTTTTGTTCCATCCGCAGAGGCAAACAACGTTCGTGAAGCACTATTTGCAGCAGGAGCCGGCGAAATTGGCAATTACACCAATTGCAGTTTTAATGTTATTGGAAAAGGGAGTTTTAATGGTAATGAAGCGTCCAATCCAACAGTTGGTGTTCAAGGTGAAACACACTTTGAAGAAGAAGTTCAAATTGGTGTTACATATCAAAAACATTTGGAAGCTTCGGTACTAAAAGCACTGTTCAATGCACATCCCTATGAAGAAATCGCTTACGAAATTACAACTCTCGAAAATACCAACCAGCATATTGGTATGGGTATGATTGGCGAATTGGCTGCGCCGGTTTCAGAAAAAGAATTTTTGCAAAACTTAAAAGAAACTATGAAAACCGGGTGTGTGAGACATTCAGAACTACTTAACACATCCGTTAAAAAGGTTGCTGTATTGGGTGGAAGCGGTAGCTTTGCCATTGAAGCTGCCAAACGTGCTGGAGCAGATGTGTTTGTAAGTGCAGATTTTAAATACCATGATTTTTTCAAAGCGGAAAAGTCCATTCTTTTAGCAGATATAGGCCATTATGAGAGCGAACAATTCACAAAAGACCTTTTAGTTGCCGTGCTTAACAAAAAAATCACTAATTTTGCAGTCGTTTTATCGCAAATAAACACCAATCCTATTAGTTATTTTTAAGATATGGCAGCAAAAGCAGAACATACAGTAGAAGAAAAGTTAAGAGCTTTATTCGATCTACAACTAATCGATTCTCGTATTGATGAAATCCGCAATGTACGTGGAGAACTTCCTTTAGAAGTTGAAGACCTGGAAGATGAAGTAGCCGGAATGAATACACGTCTTGAAAAATTGAATACCGACCTGGAGGTAATTGAAGACGACATCAAAGGAAAGAAAAACCTGATCGAAGAAGCAAAAGCTTTAATTAAAAAATATACTACCCAACAGGATAATGTTCGTAACAACCGTGAATACAATTCTTTGAGCAAGGAAATTGAATTTCAGGAACTGGAGATTCAACTGGCAGAAAAGCACATTAAAGAATTCAAAGCGCAAATCGAACAAAAGAAACAGGTTATAGAGGAAACCAAAGAACGCTTAAAAGAACGTGAAGAGCACCTAAAGCACAAGCAAGGTGAACTAAACGAGATTCTTTCAGAAACCGAAAAAGAAGAAAAAGCGTTGATCAAAAAGTCTGAATCTTTTGAAAAACAGATTGAAGAACGTTTAGTAAAAGCCTACAAAAGAATTCGTACCAATGTAAAAAATGGCCTGGCTGTAGTAGCAGTTGAGCGTGGTGCTTCAGGAGGTTCATTCTTCACCATTCCTCCACAGGTACAAATGGAAATTGCATCTCGTAAAAAGATCATTACAGATGAGCACAGTGGAAGAATTCTGGTAGATCCGGAATTAGCAAATGAAGAAAAAGAAAAAATGGAAAAGTTATTTGCTAAAGTGAAATAAACATTCCCAATTAATCTATAACAAGGCCCTCACAAAATGTGAGGGCTTTTTTTATTACATTTCGTGAAAGGATTTTAAGTACAATCCGACATTTTAAAAAAATTGCTATGAAAAAGTATACTCTTTTATTTGCAGCTACCTTGTTATTTGCTTTTACAGGAGCTTGTAAACCTTCCAACGAAAAAAATAAAGAAGCAGAAGCTATTGCCCAAAAAGAGCTCGTTCCCGTACAAGTAGAAATGGTGAACGGTATGAAACGCGCTTATTTTGCCAGCGGTTGTTTTTGGTGTGTCGAAGCTATTTACGAAAGTGTAAGAGGAGTAAAAGAATCTATCTCCGGCTATAGTGGTGGACATACTAAAAACCCAACCTACGAAGAGAGCAATACCGGACGTACCGGACATGCAGAAGCGGTTGAAGTTATTTACGACCCAAAAGTAGTGAGTTTTGCCACCCTGGTAGATGTCTATTTTGGCTCCCAAAATATCACGCAGGTAAATGGACAAGGACCGGACAGAGGTTCACAATACAGATCCATCATATTTTATCAGAACGAAGAAGAAAAGAAGATCATTGACGAAAAAATTGCTGCCCTGAATGCTACATTGGGAGACCAAAAAGTAGCAGCGCAGGTGCTCCCTTTCCAAAAGTTCTGGGATGCAGAGGACGACCACCAAAACTATGAAAAACTACACCCCAACAATCCCTATATAAGAAATGTATCTATTCCCAGGTTGAAAAGGTTTCAGGAGAAATTTCCTCATTTACTAAAAAAAGGAGCAAAGCACTAGGTTTTTTAATCTTTGATTGCTTTTACCTCAAAGATCAAAGGGTTTAATTTATCTGGCAACTCATACAATCCTTTGTCATTCTTTTTCAGTCCGGGAAAGATATCATAGGGAGAACCATCGTGCTCTTTTAAATAGTCAATACGCAATCCTGCATTAGAAAGTGATGTGATTACTTCTCCCAAACTATGGTTCCAGCCATATTCCTTACTCACCATTTTTGAGTTCCCATCGGCATAGGTTCCTTCATATTCTTCATATATCACCTCTTTTTGCTGGTAGCCATATCTTAATTGAGGTGGTGATACCGTATAATCATACATCCAGGCTATAGGGTGAAACTCTACTATATAAAAAGCCCCTCCCGGTTTTAATCGCTTAGAGATCATCTGCGCCCAGGGATGAAGGTCGGGCAGCCAGCCTATCGTTCCATAACTGGTGAATACAATATCAAAGGTTTCCGAAATATATTCTGAAGTGTCCAGTACATTACAGCATACAAACTTTGCATCAAGTTGTAATTCCTCGTTTAAGGTACAGGCCAATTGAATGGCTTCTTCCGAAATATCTACTCCGGTACAATTGGCACCCATCCTACTCCAACTTAAGGTATCCTGCCCGAAATGACATTGCAAATGGAGCATTGACTTACCGGAAACATCACCTAATGCATGCAATTCATAATTATTCAAAGAACTTCCGCCCTTCTTAAAATTTTCCAGGTCATAGAAATCACTGGCTGCATGAATAGCAACTTTTTTGTTCCATGTTTCTCTGTTTGTATCAAAGGCTTTTTGAAGATCCATTACATCAAATAATTATACAAGAAGTTATACGTTATAGCCTTTCGCTAAAATATCTTTCCATTCGGGGTGTCTTTTAAGGTATGCGGCTATAAAAGGACAAAGAGGCACCAGTTGAAGGCCTTCATCCCTAATTTGTTGTAATACCACCTTTGCCATGGAGGAAGCAACTCCTTTTCCTTCTAACTCTTTAGGTACTTCCGTATGGGTAAGGTACATTTTATCTTCTGCCCTTATGTATTCTATGATCGCTTTTTTACCTTCAAAATCGGCTTCAAATCGCTTTCTTTTTTTATTCTCTAAAACAGTAAGTTCCATTACTAATTTTTGTGTGAGCCATCACAAAATGGTTTATTCCCGGTTTGGCCGCACCGGCAAAAAGCTGTGGCACGCGACTTTTGTTCCTCGCTGCCATCGGCATGAGTTATCGTTAGACTTCCATAGACCATCAAAGGGCCGTCTTGCATGACTTCTACCTTCGTATTTTCCATCACTGTTTCAGAAGTATGGGCAACCTTTCCTGTTGCATTCATATAAAAACTTAAAGCGCCGCTTGGACACCCTTTTACCGCATTTATAATGGCATCGGTATTTGAATTTTCAACTTGCACCCAGGGCCTCTCTTTAGGTTTAAAGACTTCCGGAAGGTTCCCTACACATTTTGCAGAGTGAATACAATTTTTCGGTTTCCAAACAACTGTTACTTCATTATTTGTATATTCTATTATCTTTTCCATAGTTTAAATTTACAAAAATTATTATAGCAACAATGCTTTCGGTATTCTTACTAAAAAACCTGTTTTATTATAAAAAATACTGAAGAAGTTTCCGAAGAAAAAGAGAACATTGATAGTTTTATATTATATTTTTCAGATATTTCGATAAAATAAGATCGCATGGAAACAGCATTATTTACATTGGCCGGTACAATTGTTGGAGGATTAATCACTTATTTTTTGCAACATCAGCGTTTTAAGCATGAGTTGAAGATCCTCCAGCAAGAGCATAAAACCGAATTTATCGCTGAATCTACCGCAAAGCATTTTCTGAATCATAAATCCTATACGGACCGCTCCTTCCAAACCTTAAAAAAACACTTGGGTGGCTTTGATGACGATGAACTTCGAAAAATTTTAGTCCGCGCCGGAGCTATTCGTACATATAGAGACGACGGTAGTGAGTGGTGGCGGTTACTATCCAGAATGGACGAATTCATTGAAAAAAAGCAAGCCGGGCGATAGTATTATTTCTTGATCAGTTTCTTAACCATAGTATTTTTTTCATTTTCCTGAAGCACAACAAAATACATCCCTTGACTCAAAGAGGAAACATCAATTGTAAAACGATCATCTGCATCAAAATTGGCCGGAGTTGCCATTACTATTCTTCTCAATATATCATAAACATATAATTGGGCCGGCTCTTTTGCATCAAAATAGACCGTCACCATATCGTTTGTTGGGTTAGGATATAGAATACCATCTATGGCAAGCTTCTTTGTAAAATACTCCTCTGCGAATAAAAAAGCTTCAATACCAATTTTCTTACCAATTACTCGTCCGGGAATATCATCAATTGGAGGATGTATGCCTCCCCAGATTCGTGATAAACTGGTTTGGTCACTGGCATCTCTATAGGTAGCCCATTGTAGTTGCATATCCATGGATGGCCCTCTTTCAAATTTTAAAAACTCATCTTTGGCAATATCAAAAGTTCCCATCCCTCCGGGAAAATATTCGTCTCCGGTTAAAAGG
>JANQOS010000076.1 GCA_028285705.1 Altibacter sp. | reverse complement strand
ACTCTAAATGGCCGGCCATCTCGTCAATATCTTTCCGGGAATTTAAACCTTCTGGCAGTAGACAGAGACGATATTTACGATCATGTTTTAGAGGAATAGCGGTATTCCAAAGAACAAGCCTTAGTTGTTAAAAGCTTTTTTGATACGACTAAGGTCACGTTTGCTATCACGCTCTTTTATGGTTTCGCGTTTATCGTATTGTTTTTTACCACGTGCCAGGGCAATTTGCAGTTTAGCCAGCCCCTTTTCATTGGTAAAAAGCAGTAACGGAATGATCGTTAATCCGGAATTCTTTACTTCTTTCTCAAGTTTTTTAAGCTCACTCCGGTTCAATAATAGTTTCCGTTCGCTTTTTGGGTTGTGATTAAAATGCGTAGCGTGTGAGTATTCCTGTACGGTCATATTGATAACAAATAATTCATGTTTGTCATTGAACTCACAGAAACTTTCGGCAATAGACGCTTTGCCCTCCCGAATGGCTTTAATTTCGGTACCGGCCAATACAATACCGGCCGTATATGTATCGAGGATCTCATATTCGAACCTGGCCTTTCGGTTTTTTATTTTTACATCTTTCTGAATTGCCATAACGGAGCAAAAATAGGAAGATTCGTAGAATCTCTGCCATAAAACTTCGTTTATCATGTAAGCATTTGCTTATTTTACATACAAATGAAACTATGAAGTATCTGGCTATTGTTTTTACCATTCTATTTCTGGTCTCCTGTAACAAAAAGCAGGAGGCAATAACTGCACAATCGATCATCGATAAGGCAATTGAAAATTCATGCAGTGGCAATTGTAGCCATGCCGTTATCGACTTTACCTTCAGGGACCGCTGTTATGTAAACAGGCGCAATGGCGGAGCATATCAATTGGAACGCATTACTTCAGATTCTACAGGTGTTACACATGATATTCTTACCAATGACGGCTTTATGCGCTATAAGAATGATACCCTCATTACTGTAGCAGATTCTATGGCGGTCAAGTACTCAAATAGTGTAAATTCCGTACACTATTTTGTGCAGTTGCCTTTTGGTTTGAATGCCCCTGCAGCCCAAAAGGAGCTGTTGGGAGAAGCTACCATTAAAGGTGAACCGTATTATGAAATTGGTGTCACATTCACCGAAGAGGGAGGAGGAACCGACTTCGAAGATGCCTTTGTTTATTGGGTGCATAAAGAGAATTATACTGTCGACTATCTCGCATACAGCTATGCTGTAGATGGTGGCGGAATTAGATTTCGTGAAGCCTATAATCCACGTGTGGTAGAAGGCATAAGGTTTGTGGATTACAATAATTACAAACCCGAAACCCTGGATATTCCTTTAACCGAATTGGATGCGCTATTTGAAGCGAACCGGTTAAAACTACTTTCTAAGATTGAAACGGAAGCAGTGGGTGTAGAACTGATTTCAAAGGGCTAATTTACAGTTAGGACCTGTACTTTCTTTTCATCTCCGGCAACCGTAACGACATATAAACTTCCATTATCGTTATCGGCCATATCGGGATAAGTATCTTTACCTGTAATGGCATTTACAAATCTTGGTGTTGTATTGCTGTGCCCGACAATTAGAACAGTTTTTCCAACGGTCTGAGCTTTAAAATCCTCGCTGTACATATCAACGGGATCGTAGTTCTCTATTGTAATACCTTGATCGTTAGCTGTTGCCATTGCAGTTTGCATGGTACGATTATAATTGGTGGAATAGATACGGTCGAAAGCTATTTCTTTAAAAAGAGCTGCCCAATTTTCTGCCCGTTGTAGTCCTGCTTCGGTTAGTTGGGGGTTCCTGTTGGCAGGGTCGCTACGGTCCTTTTCTGCATGACGTATTAGATAGTAAGTTGTAATAGCAATTTTTTCGGGAGTGGTCTCGACAGTCTTTTTTTCTTCAACAGAATTGCAGGAAATAAAGGCTATGGAAAAGGCTAATAAAATAAATAGGTTTCGCACAGTTTTTCAGTTTTAGTGTTTAAATGTACAAAATCTAAGAACCAAACCTAACTGCTCCAATTAACTACAAAGGGAGTTTAATTATAAATTCTGAAGAATAGTAATTGCCGAATAGGTTACGGTGACCGTTGTAATAAAAGCAATATAGATAGCTAAGATATTGTTATATTTTTTCTTGCCGGTCTTTTTTTCCGAAGTAATTATTTGCATTTTCATTTTGTTGATTATTTATGATTGATGTATTAGATAGACGAATGAAACACATATTTTGTTACAACTATCTTTGAATGATAGGAAAAAAATAAATTGTAACTACCTGTAATTTAGTCGTCTAAGGTGTAGTTGAAAAAACCGATCAGCATTTCGTCTGTACTTTGTATTCCGAAGGTGAGTTCTTGTTCGGGATCGGGATTAAAAGGATTTTGATAGGTATTATCGTAAATACCTTCCACTATAATTTTAGAGCCCTTTGGAATGGATTTAGGTTCTTTCAAACAATACAGGCGCTGCCAATTAAAATTGAAATCCGGAACCGAAACAATTATTTCTTTTCTTCCGTCGGGATATTGTACCGAAAAAGTAATACTCTTTCCACGGTAATGCATATGTGGCATTATATAATGCAATTTGATATCCCTATGGATAGAATCTTCTGCAATGAGCTTTACATTTTTTCCGAAAGGAGGAATTACAAATTCGGTATTAGAAGGTGACAGGGGATAAAACTCTTTTTTTGGAATCGTATCGTGATAGTAGAGGCCAAGAACTGTCTGGTCTGTTTCTTCTTTACCTGTTACCGTATAGTGCATTTGTATGGTGAGTTTCGTGTTTTTTGGGAGAAATATTCCTGACTCCTCAGGAAACAGGGTAGACTGTATACCGGAACCTCCTAGTGCAATGAAATTATCGGTCCATTTGCGTTGTTCACGGTTGGTAATAGGGCTTCCTATGGCTGCTTCGGTATTTGTGATAACTACGTGATGAACAACTTTGGGGTTTCCGGGTTGTATTTCGATCCCTTTTAACCATTTGTCTTCAGAATTCTTTAGTGCGATCTTTTGATAGCGATAGCGAAGGCGCCCGGTAGGAGGAATGGTTTCCGTTTCCATCTTATAGATCTCATCCGGAGCTCCGTTTTGCCATAATTTATTCAATGGCGGAATTGTGGTAAGCAAGTCTTCTCCTTCACCGCGAAGCATCCCATTATCGATCCAGGCAACGATCTTTCGCGCATTGGAATCTTCCAGGGCAAGGGAGTTGGAAAACTCTCCAATATGGGGGTCTGCTTTCCAGGGAGGCATACGTTTGCTTAACAATACCTGTTTCATCATGGCAGACCAGCCTACGATCTTATTATAATCGGTCATGGACCAGGGGGCGATACCGCCTTCAATATGGCATTTCGCACATTTTTGCTCAAGAATAGGAGCAATGTCTTTGGTATAGGTAAGTGTATCTTCTTTACGGATCTTTGAAAGCCTGGTTACGGTACAACCCCTTGTCATCTCTTGTTTTTGTACAGGCGTTCTTCCCTTCAGAACAGCATCCAACGCGTCTTTTAGATAATTATCCGAAGCCACATTCTTTTGTACCTCATAATCCAGTCGATTATTAATGGGGCCCCGGTAAAGGATCTTCCGGGTAGTGGGGTGGAGTACAATGGCTTCGGCGGTGATCGTGATATCAAGTTCATCGGCGATCAGTTGAGCGGCATCATCCAGTACCGGAACCTGAAAATTGAATTCTGAAGCTTCCTCTTTAATACTTTCCCGATTATCTTGAATGTTACTATTGAGCATAAAGAAGGTGAACCCTTTTTCATCGTATTCCGAAGCAATTTCGTGAAAATCTGTTAACGCATTTCTTACGATAGGGCAGCCATTGCCCTGTACCCAAATGACGATGGCTTTACTGTTGTTGTAATAGGAAAACCTGTGAAACCCTCCGGATTCATCGTATAAAGCGTAGTCATTTGTACGACTGTCTGTGATAGCTTTTGGCTTATTGCATGCAATAAGGGTTAGTACTAAGACTATATAAAAAGCGATTTTGGGCACAAAAATGTTTTTTGCGAAAGTACTAAAAAGCTTACACCTTTTGTGTTTTGAAAGCTAAAATTCGCTCTTCAAAAGAGGTTTCATCAATTGGATTCAGGACCGTTTTGAATAGTTCCATAAAGTCTTTGGAATGTGCTTCTCTTTTTTGTTTTAAGAGGTTAAAATGTACATAGGTACTCCACATGACAGCTTTTAATTCGGTTTTGTCTGCATTATACATTCTCATCTCTATGTTTATGGTTGTATCACTGTAACCAAGCATTTGAGATTCGATGACAATATTTTCCATAGTAAAGGCAGGGCGGATATAGGCAATTTGATTGGTTCCCACTACCCAGCTCTTACCTTCTTTACGGGCCATTTTATAAATATCAATGTCGTAATACGAGATCAATTGATCCTCGCGCGCATTTACCATATAGTTAAGGTATTCTGCATTGTTAAGGTGATTGAAGGGATCACAATGTTGAAAGCGAACGATAGTTTTTGTCTCCAGTACTTTAGGTAGATCTTTCATAAATATTATTTTTATACCAATTGGTATATTATTAGATAAAAAAATTAGTTTTTAAGGTCCTTTTTTATAATTATGTCTATTTCATCTGCTGCGTCGACCAGGTATGATTTATCCTGCATGGTCTGGCTCATGAAAATGGCTCCCTGAATTCGCGCATATAGATATTTGGCAAAACGCTCAGGGTTTACATTGCCTTTGATCTCTTTTACTTCGATGCCCCATTGAACCAGCTTGACAATATTTTTTTGGGTTTTGGTGATCACATATTGTACCTGTTCCAGGAGTTTTGTGTTTTGATGCTTTGAGTCCACTCCAATGTTTAAGATAGGACAACCTCCAAGTTCTGTACTGTATTCGTAATAATTGCGATAGAAATCTGTGATCAAAAAGAGTTTTTGTAAAGGGGAACTGCTTTTTTCCTGGTGGAGGGCCACTTTCTTTAGAAGGTCATTGATGTTCTTGTTGAATGCTGCTATGGCTATGGCTTCTTTGTTTTCAAAGTTGCCATATAAGGCTCCTTTTGTTAGGCCTGTTGCTTCAGTAATATCTGCCATTGAAGTTGCCGCATAACCCTTTTTATTGAAAATAGGAGCGACCTTCTCAATGATGAATTTTGTAGTTTGTTCTGCCTTCGTAAGCATTTTTTTTATTCCTGAAAGAGCTAAGATAATAAAAAAATACCAATCGGTATATTATTAATTAAAAAAACACCTGCTAAACTCCTGCAGGTGTTTTTTTCTACTAACCTAATAATTATAAAATGAAGAGTTTTTAAGGAACTCTAACCTTAACTATTTACGAGGTCACTTTGATTTCTAAATACCAATTCATCATTAAAGCTATCCAGCAGGATGATACTATCTGTGGTTATTTTTCCGGAAAGTATCTCTTTAGAAAGTGCATTTAATACATCTTTCTGAATGACCCGTTTAACCGGACGTGCACCGTATTGCGGGTCGAATCCTTTTTCAGACAGGTATTTAATTGCCTCTTCTGTAGCATCCAACGTAATATGTTGCTTCGATAACATTTTGGCTACATCTTTTAATTGTAATCCAACGATCTTTTGTATATCTGTTCTGGTCAACGGAGTGAACATGATGATGTCATCAATTCGGTTTAAGAATTCGGGCCTTACCGTCTGTTTCAATAATCCAAGTACTTCCAGTTTAGCACCTTCCATTGCAGTATCGATATCCTTTACACTGTCAAATTTCTCTTGAATGATATGACTACCCATATTACTGGTCATGATAATAATAGTGTTTTTGAAATCTGCTACACGCCCTTTATTATCTGTTAAACGCCCCTCATCCAATACTTGCAACAGAATATTGAAGGTATCCGGATGTGCTTTTTCAATTTCATCTAAGAGAACTACAGAATAGGGTTTTCTTCGAACGGCTTCTGTCAATTGCCCTCCTTCATCATAGCCAACATATCCGGGAGGCGCACCTACCAGCCTACTCACACTATGGCGCTCCTGGTATTCACTCATATCAATACGCGTCATGGCACTTTCATCATCAAACAGATATGATGCCAATGCTTTTGCAAGTTCGGTTTTACCTACTCCGGTCGTTCCCAGAAACAAGAAGGACCCGATAGGACGTTTAGCATCCTGTAAACCTGCACGGCTTCTACGAATAGCATCACTTACAGCGACAATGGCTTCATCCTGTCCTACCACCCGTTTGTGTAATTCATCTTCCAATCTCAATAGCTTTTCGCGATCACTTTGAAGCATTTTGGTTACAGGGATCCCTGTCCATTTCGCTACTACTTCGGCAATATCCTCATTGGTTACTTCTTCTTTGATGAGCGAACTTGCTTCTTGATTTTCGGCCAGTTGTGTTTCCAGTTTCGAAAGTTCCTCCTGGGCATCTTTTATTTTTCCGTAGCGCAGCTCAGCAACCTTACCAAAATCACCCTTACGTTCAGCCTTTTCAGCTTCCAGTTTGTATTCTTCAATTTGAGTTTTGACCTGCTGAACTTTATCCACTACTTCTTTTTCACTTTTCCACTTTGCATTCAATTCGTTTCGTTCTTCCTTTAAATTGGCAAGCTCAGACCTTAGTAATTTCAATTTGGCCTCGTCCTTTTCACGTTTAATGGCCTCAATTTCAATTTCCAGCTGCATAATTTTTCGGTCCAGAACATCCAGTTCTTCCGGTTTGCTATTGATCTCCATTCGTAGTTTGGATGCCGCTTCATCCATTAGGTCAATGGCCTTATCCGGTAAAAAACGGTTGGTAATATAACGCTGTGATAATTCTACCGCAGCAATGATCGCTTCATCTTTGATACGCACTTTATGGTGTGTTTCGTATTTTTCTTTAATTCCGCGAAGAATAGAAATAGCACTTTCGGTATCCGGTTCATCTACCATTACTTTCTGAAAACGGCGTTCCAACGCTTTGTCCTTTTCAAAGTATTTCTGATACTCATCCAGAGTTGTCGCCCCGATCGCACGAAGTTCACCACGAGCCAAAGCTGGTTTCAGGATATTGGCAGCATCCATTGCTCCTTGTCCGCCACCGGCACCTACCAGGGTGTGGATCTCGTCAATAAAAAGTACAATATCTCCATCACTGGAAGTTACTTCTTTGATAACGGCTTTTAAACGCTCTTCAAATTCACCTTTGAATTTAGCACCTGCGATCAATGCCCCCATATCCAAGGAGTATACTTCTTTCGATTTTAAATTTTCCGGCACATCACCATCTACAATACGATGTGCAAGCCCTTCTGCGATAGCAGTTTTACCTGTACCGGGCTCACCTACCAACATGGGGTTGTTTTTGGTACGGCGGGATAAAATTTGAAGAATACGGCGTATCTCTTCATCGCGTCCTATCACCGGGTCCAGTTTACCATCGCGTGCCAATTGATTGAGGTTACGAGCGTATTTATTCAATGAATTATAGGTGTCTTCGGCACTTTGTGAAGTTACCGTATCTCCTTTTCGTAATTCGGCGATAGCGGCTTTAAGTCCTTTTTCCGAAACACCCTGATCCTTTAAGGTTTGCGCAATACTGCTTTTTGAAGCGAAAATAGCTAGTAACAGATGTTCGATAGAAACATATTCATCGTTCATTTTTTTTGCTATGATACTGGCTTCATTGACTGTTTTTCCTGCTTCCCGGGATAGCATAATATCTGCTCCCGAGACTTTCGGGTAGCTTTCCAATTGCTTATTCAGGATCTGCTGTAACATTCCCATATTTACATTCAGCTTTTTAAGCAGAAAAGGGGTTACATTTTCATCAACTTCAAGGATGGCCTTTAAAATATGCTCATTCTCTATTTGCTGATGCCCGAAGCTTTGAGCAAGCAATTGCGCCTGCTGGATAGCTTCTTGCGATTTTATAGTAAAGTTGTTAAAATTCATGGCTTTTATATATTTTGTTCCGAATGCAAATGCTTCAGAAGTTATTTAGATATTCAATTTCAGGATATTTGTTTCAAAAGATACGCCAGATTGATTTTGAGACAAAATGACCGATTTTGTAAGCAATTGGGCGCCATTTTGACTGATGTGTTTTCAGAACAACTGTTTTTTCAGAAAATGGAAAGCAGTAATACTATCTTTGTATAAATTATATTTTATGGGTTTATTCGGGTTATTTAGATCGGACAGCAGTAACGAAAAAAAAGAAATGAAAGAAGTGCCGTGGCACCGTCTCAATTCGTTGGAACAGCTAAATACTATTGTAGAGGAATCGAAAACCGTACCGGTGGCAATTTTTAAACATTCCACGCGCTGCGGGATCAGCCGAATGGTTATAAATCAGTTTGAAAGTAGCTATGATATTGATCCGGACAAATTGAAACTATACTACCTGGACCTGCTTAGCTTCCGTGATGTTTCAGATGAAGTAGGCTATAGGTTTCAGGTAATGCACCAAAGCCCACAGTTGATCGTGATTAAAAACGGGAATACTATTCATCATGCATCTCATCATAGCATTCAGGCCTCTCGCCTAAATGCTTTAATTGCATGATCTTTTCGTCTTAACATTCATTAACACAGATTGTTTCGCCCATTCCTTTGCTTTGGCTATCTTTAATCTTTCAAATTTTAAAACCTTCAGAATGAAAAAGAAAGCTATACTACTATTCTTAACGATCACTTTAACTACATATGGGATACATGCGCAGGAAACTTCTACAGATTCACAGGCAATCGAAAGCTCTATCTTAAATTATATTGAAAATTTCTTTGAAAATAATTTTGAAGAAATGAATACATCTCTTCATCCAAGGCTTGCCAAAAGAGGCCTGAACCCGGATGGTACTTTAAGTGATGATTTTCCACCTTCAAAGTTAAAGGAGCTAATGTCCGAAAAACCCCCGCTTCCTTTAAGTGCGCAAGAAAATGAAGTTACTGATATAGTTATTTTTGGAAATATGGCCAGCGCTACCTTAATAACGGGATATCCAAAATTGCGCTGGAAAGAGAATATTCATTTGGTAAAAGTGGATAATAACTGGCAGATCATCAATGTTTTTTGGGAGTTTTATCCCAGAAAAGAGAAATAAGAAAAAGCTCCCTTTTGGGAGCTTTTTTTATCGTATCGAGTTATTTTTTAAAATTTCCTTGAGCCGGATCTTTATATCTTCTCCCGCGTCCAACACCATTTGCTCATGGGTTGGAAAATGTACAAAACGGTTGTTTATCAGGTCCCAATCTTCATCATCCAGAGCACGTTTGTCACCGCTATAGGTTGCAAAGATATTTTCAAAAATAAATTCGCTGGACAACGGATAGCTATTGAGGTCGCGCCTTGCGATAAGATCTCTGTAAACCACATTTCCACCTACCAGGACAGACTTGGTCTGCTCGGTGACAGTTAAACGGGCGGTTACGTTTACATATTTATCTATTTTAATTCCATTTCCAAGACTATCGCGTATAATATTTCCATCACGGTCTCTTTTGTACTCCCAGCCATCCTTAATTCGTTTTTTACGAATAATCTCTTTTTCTGAAATGCGCTCAGGAGAAATAGCAATTTCTCTGAAATTAAGTGCAATTCCAAAATTGTAATCTATACTCTGTTGACGCTCACTGTGGTACTCGGTCCAAAAATCATCCAGACCATAGGTATTGAAGTCTAACAATTCACGTTCCAGGCGATATGGAATGATCTGGCCACTTCGGTTATTGAGTGTTACAAATATGAAATCGGTACCATAAAAGTGCGCGTCTTCTTTTAAGGTATGTACATCCCGGTAATTGGATTGTAACTCATCGATCTCACAATAGATATTGTATGCTGTACGGTAATCTGCAATAGATTGTTTGTTCATATACAAAGAAGCTTCATGGTACAAGTACTCTAGAAAAGCCTTTTTGGAAGCAATGAGCTCATCAGTATAATTTATAAGTTTGAATTTTGCATTTCTATCCAATGACCTACTG
>JANQOS010000074.1 GCA_028285705.1 Altibacter sp. | reverse complement strand
GCTTACCGCTTTTAAGGTCTTCCAGTATAATCCTGCGTTCTTTTGCCGTGCGAAAACGATTAAGATAATCTACATTTACAGGCATTTCGGCAAGTCTTTCCGAAAAAGTTTTGTGATGCTGAAATGCCAAAATAGTTGTAGGAACAAGGACTGCAACCTGTTTTCCATTATCCACAGCTTTAAATGCAGCGCGAACTGCAACTTCGGTTTTTCCAAAGCCTACGTCGCCACACACCAACCGGTCCATGGGCCGTTCACTCTCCATATCACGCTTAACGTCTTCGGTTGAGGTGATCTGGTCCGGAGTGTCTTCGTATATAAAAGAAGATTCGAGTTCAAGCTGCAAATATGAGTCCGGGTCATAAGCAAACCCTTTTTGCAGGCGGCGTTTTGCATAGAGCTCAATAAGGTTGAAAGCAATTTCCTTTACATGGGTCTTTGTTCTTTGTTTTAATTTTTTCCAGGCAGCACTACCTAACTTATAGATCTTTGGGATTGCGCCGTCTTTGCCATTGTATTTTGAGATCTTGTGTAGTGAATGAATACTGAGGTACAGGATATCACGTTCTCCATAAATTAACTTAATGGCTTCTTGTTGTCTTCCTTCCACATCAATTTTTTGAAGGCCGCCAAACTTTCCTATCCCATGATCAATATGGGTTACATAATCGCCTTTTTCAAGATTTGTTAGTTCTTTAAGCGTAATAGCCTGTTTTTTAGCATAACCGTTTTTAAGCTGAAATTTGTGATAACGTTCAAAGATTTGATGATCGGTATAGCATACATTCTTGTTTTCATGATCTATAAAACCTTGGTATAAAGGGAATACAACCGTTTCAAATTGTTCTACTTTTTGTTGGGCATCTTCAAAAATATCGTGAAACCGTTTTGCCTGTTGTTCACTGCTACAAAAAACGTAATTGGTATAACCTTTCGATACGTTGGCATTTAAATTTTCAATAAGTAAATTAAATTGCTTATTAAAAGAAGGTTGTGGTTTTGTATTAAATGTAATATTGCAATTATACATTGAAATACTACTATTGCTTAGCTTAATAGATGTAAATTTGGAAAGTTGCTCTAAAAGTAATGAAGAAGTACAAAATAATTCGGCAGGCTCATTCATTTTTACTTCCCCTTTTGTTTCGTTAAAGGCATGAACCGCTTTTTTAAATAGCTTTTCGATACTACTGCTTAAAAGCTCCTCATTTTTTAAGAAGATCACGGTTTTTGAAGCAATATATTTTAAGAAGCTCTCCCTGCTTTCTTCCATCATTTTGTTTTCCACATTTGGAATAATGGAGATCTTTTTTACCTGCTCTAAGGAGAGTTGTGTTTCTACATCGAATGTTCTAATGCTATCCACATCATCTCCAAAGAATTCAATCCGATATGGAATATCGTTACTAAAAGAAAATACGTCTAAAATTCCACCCCGGACTGAGAATTCACCCGGTTCGGTAACAAAATCTGTACGTTTAAAATTGTAAGCAAAAAGTACTTCATTTACAAAATCAATGGATAGTTCGTCATTCACAGATATTTTTAAAGTATTTTTTTCTAACTCTTTACGGGTAACAACTTTTTCAAATAATGCTTCGGGATAGGTAACAATGAGAGCCGGTTTTTTTCGTGAGTTTATACGGTTCAATACTTCAGAACGCAACAATACATTGGCATTGTCTGTTTCTTCAATTTGATATGGGCGCCGATAGCTTCCCGGGTAGAAAAGTACATTTTGGTCACCTAATAAATTTTCGAGGTCGTTGAGATGATAAGCGGCTTCTTCTTTATCATTTAGAATTAACAGAAAAGGTAATTGTGACTGCTTAAAAGTCTCGGCGATTACCAGTGAAACAGCAGATCCAACCACCCCCGAAATACAAATATCTTTTTCAGAATTGGCAATAGCATTCCCTAGTTTTCGAATGTTCGAAGACTGTGCAAAAAGTGAAAAAACAAGAGCTTTGCTCATGGGAGGCAAATATAGTGCAGCAATATTTTAAATGAAACAAGAAACAAGCTTTTCTATTTCTTCCTTAGTATTATAAATATTGGGCGCCACCCGAATAGCGTCTCCACGATAAGAAACATAAATGTTCTTAGCCAAAATATTCTTCTTCAATTCTTCAACCGGTTTTCCATTTGTTATATAGATTCCAAACAAATGATGCGCTCTAAAAAGAGAATTTTCTATAAAATATACATTAGCGGGAAGGGTTTTCAAGACATCTTCGGTGATACTTCTACAGTATTCCTGAATTGCATTAGGGGTCCATTCCAATAATTGCCTAATGGACTCTGAGAGCATTGGAGTGAGAATAAAATTACTCGACTCACCTACATCATAACGTGCAGCTTTTGACCTGAAGTTCTCGTTGTATTTTACCAGCTTCGAAAAGTTGTTACTTCCCTCATGATTCATCCAATTATTCTCGATAGGGGTTCCGTGATGAAATTTCTCGCCATAATATGCAACTCCCAGGCCATAAGCCCCCAATAACCATTTATAGCCTCCGCAAATTAGGGCATCGGGTTGAATTTTTGTGATTGAAAAGGGCAGGGCACCAACACTTTGGGTACCATCAATAATTAAATAGGCACCTACATCGTTGGTTCGTTTCCTGATAGCCTGTAGATCAAAAATAGTCCCATCGGCCCAATGAACATGGGGCAGGGCAACTACTTTTGTTTTGGGCGAAATGGCTTCGACGATCCTTTCATTCCAGCGTTGTGCCCTATCTTTGGCAATGGGCGGAGTTTTAATGATTTTTATAATTGCAGCTTTTTCATTTTCCAATTGCTTCCATGCATAGTAATTACTGGGAAATTGTTCTTCCAATACTATGATCTCATCTCCTTTTTCAAAAGAGATGTTCTTTATGGCTGTTGCAACTCCATAAGAAACAGAAGGAATAATTGCAATATATTCCGGGTCTGTTGCATCAATTAACCGGGCAAACCGCTTCTTCAGAATTATTTTTTCTGAAAAGAAATCATTTTCAGAAATTAAAAATGGAGTAGTTTTTCTTTGAAGGTTTTCAATACCAATTCTTTCAACAGATCTTAGTTGAGGAGACATATAGGCCCCATTGAGATACGTAACTCCTTCGGGCAAACCAAATAGTTGTTTTTTGTTGGAAATCATGTTTTCAAGTTACTATTTTTAAAGGATTTTTCTTGGAAAAGGAAAACTTTATCAAAAGTGTTTTTTCCCGTGGAAATTCAACGAAAAAATAAATACTAGTTTTATATTTGCAGTATAAAATTATACTATGTCATTTACAGATTTATTTGAAAGCGGAGAACACAAAAGAAATCTTGGTCATTTTGCATCGATTGCCAGTATAGCTTCAGTTGATGGAACCTTGAATGAAGTGGAAGAAACCATGTTAAAGCGTTTTGCCAGAAAACTGAATATAGACGAATCTGAGTATACGGAAGTGCTTAAAAATCCTTCCAAATACCCTATCAATCCGCCAAATTCTGCAGATAAGCGCCTGGAGCGGATGCATGACCTGTTTGAAATGATTTTCGCAGATCATATTATTGATGATGACGAACGCTCTTTAATTGAAAAATACGCTATTGGTTTAGGGTATTCTGAAAAACTGGCAGAAAAATTGATCAAACGCTCTATAGATATTTATCAGGGAGGTCTTGACCTTGAGGATTATCGCTATCTTTTAAATAGGAGATAGTTCCTTTAATCCAGTAGGGCACTAATTTCTTTAAATAATTCTTTTTTGGAATACGGTTTACTTAAAAAAGAAGTAGCGCCGGATTCTTTTACTTTTTTCTGTTCCTCGATCATTGTTCTCCCACTTACTACCAGTGCAGGGAGCTCTCTTAGATTTAAATCACTATTTTTCCGTAAGTGATGTATAATATCTAAGCAGTCCATATCCGGAAGTTTCGTTTTTGTAATGACCAGATCGTATTTCTTTTTGTTCAACAGGTCTATTGCCTGCTCTCCACTTTGCGCAATTTCAATATAGAATGCCTTTTCATTATTGATAAAGGTTTTCATAAAAAGCATCTGGTTTATTTCGTCATCTTCAACAATGAGAATGCGTTTACTAAGTACAATACCGGTCCCTTTAGGCACTGTCTTACTTTTTTTATTGGTTTTGGGCCTTATTTCAAAAGGGAGGGTGATATTAAAAGAAGAGCCTTCTCCCAAAATACTGTCCACTGTTACGGACCCACCTAATAACCCGGTGAGTTCTTTAACAATCCTAAGGCCCAACCCTTCTCCAAGGGGTTTAATTTTGTTTAATTCTAACTGCATATACGAGTCAAAAACTTTAGACAGATTATCTTTTGAAATTCCTGACCCGGTATCTTTAACGATAAAAGTGATGTATACTTTTTTCCCTTTCTTTTCTTTTAAGAGCGCTTCCACGGAAATTGTTCCTTCTTTGGTGTTCCTGAAGGCATTTTCCAATAAATTAAATAGTATTTGATTGAGCCTTGTGGGGTCTCCCAAAACTCTTACGGGAACATCTTTGTGTATTTTGAGATGAAGGACAATACCTTCGCCAATTTTTTTTAAGCTGAAATGCCTGGTAAGGCTGTGAAGGGACTTATTTATACTAAAAGGAACGTTTTTAATGTCTGTAATTCCTTTCTCAATTCTTGAGATATCCAACAGGTCATCCATGAGTATTTTAATATGCATTCCCGTTTCGTGCATTACATTTAGAGCCTCTTTTTGCTCATAGGTTAATTTGGTTTTCCTTAAAACATCCATAAATCCCAAAAGGCTGTTCAGAGGATTTCTTATTTCATGATTAAGGTTTGACAGGAACTTATTTTTAAACTCTTCTTTGGCAATTAGTAATTGCCTCTCAAAAGCAAGTTTGTCTTTGGCAATAGACGCTTCATTTTTTTCCTGTACTAAAGGGTGAGAATCTTTGTAGTGTTCTGTAAAATCGAAAATAAGAAGATATACTTTGTCTTCATTAGGGATAATATCCACATCTACAATAAGTAGCTTTGAAGCAATGTCTAAATTAACACAGGGGAAGTGTGTTTTTTCGGTTATTTGAGGTAATAGAGGTTCAATACCAATAAAAAAGGGATGGGTAGTAGTGATGGACTTTTTCCTGGGTATTGGAAAGATAGTATCTTCACTTTCCAGAACAATACCTTTTCTATTCAATTCAACAACTTGAATCTTAGAATTATAAATATCATTTTTGATGTTTGCAAATTCCATATTATATCATTTGCTTAGCAATATCAAAGAATATTTTCTCTACATTTTCACCTTCCTTGGCGCTGGTAAAGGTGCAATCCTTAAATTCTTCTTTTTCAAAGAAATCCTTTAAACTTTGAGCTTGCATTAGATCCACTTTGTTCCCGGCAATACAGAAAGGAACATTAGAGTATTCGTTTTTTAAATAGGCAATTTCAGCACCAATGTTTTCAAAGGTTTCGGGACGTGTTACATCAAAAACATATATGAATCCGTGAGATCCCAGCAGATATGATTTTCTGGCTTTGGATATAGCACTGTTTCCTTCAATATCCCAGATGATAAGTGAAATGGTCTCGCCATTGAGATCAATATCTTTTTTCTTTACGTGAACTCCAACTGTAACCAGGTAGTCTTCACTAAAAAGACTATCTACATAACGTCGTACCAAGCTGGTTTTACCGACACCAAAGTGACCAAGTAATACAATTTTTTTAGATCGGGCCATTATTATTTTTTAACAATCACAAAATTATTTAATTGAAATCTATTTCAAGCCCTTCTATACCTGAAGAATTCAAGGGGCAAGATACCAATATTCTTTTCAATATTCATGCCACTACAGTATACTTTTATTAAAAAGCGTTTTTTAAAGACTCCATTGCTTAAAGAATTTTTTTAAAATATGATCGACCTCCTCTTTCTTTAAAGAGGAAATTTGTGGAGAAAGTCGATTGGAGAGTTTTAATAATTTATTTTCAATCTTATTTTCAAAAGTACGCGTATAGTTACCGGATGCAACGACTGCTATATAGTAACTATGAAAATTTTGAATGTGAATTTTGTATAATTCATATTCTATAGCTTCCAGGTTTTGATTTCCGCCCTCAAAAGCATCTTCAACAAAACTCTTAATGGCAGTTAGCATCCCGGAGACCATATCTTTGTCTACAGTAGCGGTAGCGCTGTGATTACCTAATAGAATTCCCGAACCTTTTTGAATTACAAATATTTCATTGATCTGTGGTTCATCTAATTCACTTAGCACCAGGTCACTCTCTTTTACACCGGAGAAACGGGCTTGCAGCCGGCGCTTAATTGAACTAAATGAAAAGGCATTGTTAACCTTTTTATTCACATTTTCGGAAAGCAGTTGTATCTCATTTTGTATGTATCGCTTTATCATTTTACCCATAATGGGGTATAAAGCCTCTACAACCTGTTCTTTTGAACTTTCAATTTGCTCTTTAAGAGCTTTGGTGATGGTGGGGCCTAAAGTAACAGGAATTTCGGCAATAAAAGCGTTTAATTTTTCATCGATAATAGGATCTACCTTTTCTGAAAGTTTATCCCTTTTTTCGAGCAGTTCGGTGATAGTGTCCAGGCGTTGGTTTACAGCACGGGCAACCTCTCTGTCATCAATTAACAGAATGTCTCTAAGAAGTTGTAATTTTTCTTCTTCATCAAGCATCACCAAATTTTAAAAAACATTATTTAGCGCTAATTTTTTCTCCGAGATTTATAAGGAGCTTCCCTAATTCTTTGCGGTCAACTTTTTCTTCGGTAAGTGCTTCGGTCTTTGCATTTACGGCATCTTCAAGATCTGTAATGCGAATGTTTACATCTGTACTTAGGGAGTCGATAGATTGCATAAGCTCATTGCGAACTTCATCTATGTAATTTTCAAGTAATTCCTTTTTCTTAGCAATGTCTTTTTTGAGGGTAGTAAACTCACTATCGTATTGTTCTATGTTTTCTCCAAAGATGAGGTTCTTAATGGCCTCTATCTTTGAAGCAGAATCACCTTGCTCGTTAACAGGTTCATTGATCTTTTTCTTTCCCATGTGTTCCGTTTGTATAAATTTAGAAAAAAATTAAATAATGCAATCCATAAAATAATATTTAGGAGTTTTGCATAAATTCTTCAGCTTTTTCAACCATAGATTTACTTCCGCAGAAGAAAGGTACGCGCTGGTGCAGCTTGGTAGGCTGAATATCTAAAATACGCTGAAAACCATTGCTGGCTTTACCTCCTGCCTGTTCAGCGATATATGCCATAGGATTACATTCATAAAGTAAACGCAATTTGCCATCCGGATTTTTTGAAGTATTTGGATAAATATAAATACCTCCTTTGATCATGTTCCTGTGAAAATCTGAAACCAAAGAACCAATATACCGCGATGTATACGGACGATCTTCCTCTTCCCGCTGACAATACTTGATATAATCCTTAACCCCCTGTGGAAAATGAACGTAATTCCCTTCGTTTACAGAATAGATATTCCCTGTTTCAGGAAATTTCATGTTGGGATGTGACAAATAATAGGTGCCAATGGCAGGATTCAAAGTAAATCCGTTAACCCCGTGGCCTGTAGTATAGACGATCATTGTAGATGTTCCATATACAATATATCCGGCTGCTACCTGGCGGTTTCCGGGCTGCAGAAAATCTTCTAATGTAACAGGGGTCCCTTCTGAAGTAACCCTTCTGTAAATTGAGAAAATAGTTCCAACAGAAACATTCACGTCAATATTTGAAGAACCGTCCAAAGGGTCGATCAAAACAATATATTTATTATCGTTCTTTTTATTGCGGCCTCTAATAGTTATAAAATCATCCTCTTCTTCACTGGCAATCCCGCAAACGATCTCTCGATTGGTCAATGTTTTGATAAAAGCATCGTTGGCATACACATCCAGCTTTTGCTGATTTTCCCCCTGAATATTAGTATCGCCCGCTGCACCCAGAATGTCAACTAAACCAGCTTTATTCACTTCGTGGTTTACCACTTTTGCTGCCAGACGAATAGAATTAATAAGCCGGGAAAGCTCACCGCTGGAATACTGAAATTCACTCTGATTTCCAATTATAAATTCGCCTAAAGTCTGATTTTGTTTTACCATGAGGTCAAGTTGTCTTGAATTTGATGCAAATATCGGGTTTTTTAAGAAAATGAACCGATATTTGCGAAGCAAAACCAATCTTATGAAAATAAATATTCGAAAAGCGACAAAAGAAGACATGCCACAGGTATTGGAGCTTATTGTTGAACTTGCTGTTTTTGAAAAGGAACCCGATGCCGTAGAAGTAACAGTAGAAGAATTACAACGGGAAGGGTTTGGAGCGTCACCTATGTTTACCTGCTTTATTGCCGAAGTTGACAATGAAATTGTTGGAATGTCACTACTGTATTTTCGTTTCTCAACATGGAAAGGACGAACAGTACACCTGGAAGACCTTATTGTTAAAGAGCATATGCGGGGAAAAGGAGTGGGGGAAGCTTTGTATACTGAAGTTATGCGTTATGCCAAATCTCAGGGAGTGAAGCGCGTGCAATGGGTAGTACTGGATTGGAACAAAGGAGCTGTTAAGTTCTATGAACGCAGTGGCGCAAAGGTCTTAAAAGATTGGCAACTGGTGGAAATGGACGAACAAGGGATTAAAAACTATATTGAAAATCTATAAATGAAAGTCTTCAAATTTGGAGGAGCATCTGTAAAAGATGCAGAAGGTGTTAAAAACTTAGTAGTTGTTTTACAAAAAACCAACGAGCCGGATCTGGTAGTGGTTGTTTCGGCAATGGGGAAGACGACCAGCGCCTTAGGAGAGGTTGTGTATAATTATTTTTCCAACCCCCTGGAAGTTGAAGCTTCGGTGAGTTCTATATACGATTTTCACTATAAGATTTTGTCAAATTTATTTTCCAATACATCACATTCGGTCTTTACAAAGGTCAATACCCTTTTTAAGGAGCTAAATGATTTTTTGAAAAGTTCAAAATCCAAAAACCATGCTTTTGTGTATGACCAGGTGGTTTCGTTTGGCGAATTGATCTCTACCACGATCGTTTCATCTTATCTTTCGGAAATAGGAATAAAGAATACATTTCTAGATGCCCGGTCCTGTGTTGCAACAGATTCCAATTACCGGGGCGCTAACGTAAATTGGAAAATTACACAACAAAATATTTCAGACAATGTAAACCCGAAAGGAATTACCATTACGCAAGGATTCTTAGGTGCTGAAAGCAGTAATAATTTTACAACTACATTGGGCCTTGAAGGAAGTGACTATACAGCGGCAATTTTTGCCTATTGTTTGAATGCCGAAAATGTTACCATCTGGAAAGATGTCCCCGGTGTCTTAAATGCAGACCCGCGCTATTTTTCTAAAACTAGGTTGTTACATCATATTTCGTATAAAGAGGCAATTGAACTTGCTTTTTACGGAGCTTCGGTGATCCACCCAAAAACCCTGCAACCCCTGCAACGAAAAGAAATTCCACTATATGTAAAATCGTTTTTAAATTCTCAGGATCCGGGGACCTGTGTGGGCAAAGGGGTACAATTGGACCCGATGACCTCATGCTTTATCCTGAAAAAGAACCAGGTGCTTATTTCACTTTCTTCACTGGATTTCAGCTTTATAATGGAAGACCATATAAGTAATGTTTTTAAGTGGTTACATGAATATAAAATGAAGGTGGAACTCATTCAGAATTCTGCCATTAGCTTTTCGGTATGTATAGATAATAAATACAATAACCTGGAAGCATTACTGGCAAAGCTTCGGGAGCAATTCAAAGTTAAATGGAACGAAGGTGTGACACTATACACCATTCGTCATTCTAAACCTTCAGAAATCAAAGCGCTAATCGAGAACAAGACCGTGCTTTTAAAGCAGGAAAGCAGGGAAACCGTACAGTTGATAGTGAAAGAATAGTAAGGATTGTTTCGCTATATTTGTGTTTCGTAATAACCAAACAACTCATGGGACTAGTTAATGCCAAAGAAGTAGCGAAGGCTATCAATGTCGATAAATTCGGCTTTTTGGGTACATCTATGGGATGGGTATTAATGAAGCTGCTTAATATTTCTACCATGAATAAAATTTATGATAGAAATAAGCACTTGAACGACCTCGAATTTATTAATGCACTGTTAGATGAGTTTGAAATTAATTTTGAGATCCCCGAAGAAGACCTAAAACGTATTCCAAAAACGGGAGCATTTATTACTATTTCCAACCATCCTTTGGGCGGGATCGATGGAATTCTTTTACTGAAATTGCTTTTAGAACACCGTCCGGATTTTAAGATCATTGCCAATTTTTTGCTACATCGAATCGAACCGTTAAAGCCCTATGTAATGCCGGTGAATCCTTTCGAGGACCGAAAAGATGTAAAAAGTAGTATGATGGGGTTCAAAGCGGCAATCACACATTTACAACAAGACCATCCTTTGGGAATATTTCCGGCCGGAGAAGTTTCTACATACAGGGATGATAAACTGGTGGTGGACAAGCCATGGGAAGTAGCAGCAATGAAATTGATAAAAAAGGCGGAGGTCCCTGTTGTTCCTATCTATTTTCATGCTAAGAACAGCAAGTTTTTTTACCGTTTGGCAAAGTTGAGCGATACATTGCGTACGGCAAAATTACCTTCAGAACTGTTAACTCAGAAAGAACGTATTATAAAGGTACGTATTGGGAATCCTATTTCGGCAGCAGATCAGGCCGAACATGAGTCGCTGGATGATTTTACCGAATTTCTTCGGAAGAAAACCTATGTGTTGGCAAACCCGTTTCAGAAGAAAAAATTATTGGAGAACATCCCTAAGAATTTAAAGATCCCGAAGCCCCCCAAAAAAATTGCCGGCCCTATTTCCATGGAAGTAATGGAAGCCGAAATTGAAGCATTGCGAAAAGACGACAAGCGATTGTTGATAAGCAAGAACTATGAGGTGTTTTTGGCTCCGGCAATACAGATCCCAAAAATATTGCAGGAAATCGGGCGATTGCGGGAAATTACATTTCGCGAAGTAGGTGAAGGGACAAACAATGCCACCGATCTTGACAAATTTGACAGCTATTACCACCACATGTTTTTGTGGGATAATGAAGCCAAGAAACTAGCTGGGGCGTATAGGATGGGCTTAGGGTCCAAGATCTTTTCCGAATATGGTATAGACGGGTTTTATTTACAGGACCTTTTTCGGTTTGAACCGGAATTATATCCCATGATGAGTAAATCCATTGAAATGGGGCGTGCTTTTATCATTAAGGAATACCAACAGCGCCCTATGCCATTATTTCTTCTTTGGAAAGGGATTGTACATACTACATTACGTTATCCGGAACATAAGTTTCTCATTGGCGGTGTAAGTATAAGCAATAAGTTTTCTGAATTCTCCAAGTCGCTAATGATCGAGTTTATGAAATCCAATTACTACGATCCCTATGTAGCGCAGTACATTAATCCAAAAAAGGAATTTAAAGTAAAACTGAAGGATGCCGATAAAGACTTTATCTTTGATGCAAGTGAAGCCGACCTTAATAAGTTCGACAAGATCATCGACGAGGTAGAACCCGGGAGTTTGCGCCTTCCTGTACTCATTAAAAAATATATCAAACAAAACGCCAAAGTGGTTGCATTCAATGTCGACCCACTCTTCAACAATGCGGTTGACGGACTAATGTATATTCGTATTGCAGACCTCCCCGAAAGTACTGTGAAACCTGTAATGGAAGAATTTCAGGCCGAGCTGGAAAAGCGATATGCCGGAGGGCAGCGTAATGAGGAGGAGTAAGGGTTTATTTCATAGGCCGTTTCTTGATCATTCCGCCCTTTGCATCTTTAATACTATGCATCACAAGAAAAGCATTTTTGTCGATCTTATCTACTTCGGTTTGTAGTTTTGCAAGTTCCAAACGTGTGATCAATGTATAGATGATATCTGTTTCTTTCAATCTGTCGCCACGCTTACCAAAACCTCTTTTCCCGTCATAAATGGTACAACCTCGCCCCATTTTTTCTATTACTGCAAGCCTTATTTCTTCACTGTGATCTGAAATAATGGTGACTCCAACATATTCTTCAATACCCGAAACTACAAAATCAACCGTTTTTGATGCAGCAAGATAGGTCAGCATTGCATAGAGTGATATTTCAATAGTAAAAATGTAGGCAGCAACACTAAAGATCAGAATATTAAAAAGTAAAATAACATCCCCGATTGTCAATGCTGTTTTTTTACTGATAAAAATTGCCAGTACTTCGGTACCATCGATCACAGCACCACCACGAATTGCCAACCCTATACCTGCTCCCAGGAAAAACCCGCCAAAGACCGCAATGAGTAATTTGTCATCTGTAACGGTAGGGACTTCAAGTAAATGTACTGAAATCGCAAGAACAGCAATTGCGATCAAACTTCGAAATGCGAACTGCCGGCCAATGGTTGAAAACCCCATGATAATAAAAGGAACATTTACCAGGACTATAAAAATGGCAAGTGAAAGGCTGGTAATTTCGGTTAAAATAAGTGATATTCCTGTTACTCCGCCATCGATAAATGCATTAGGCAACAAAAAACCTTTAAGTCCAATGCTGGCAGAAACAATACCCAGTAAGATCAGGAAACTGTCTTTAAAAAGGTGGGACAGTTCAACTTTGGTTTCCTTGAACGCTTTTTCAAATACTTTACGGGGAAGTGTGCCTTTCCTGTTTTTAAGCCGCAATCTTGTGATCACAGTAGCGAGATATTTGAAAAACGAATTCATGGATAGTTATATACAGTGGTTTGATACGAAGCTAGTAAAAAAATAGCGTTTCAAATAAATGCTGTTGCTTATATTTTACAACTTTTTATTTTACAGACCTATGTAAATATTAATGGTCTAATAGATATTTATACTATAAACATTTGGCTCTTAAATCGCTTATTTATAGATAATTACAAAAAATATTTTTTTTAATGATTAAACCTTTTGCATAAGTTATTGTCATAGTAGTATTAACCATTAAGAACAATTTTATGAGTATTGAGAAGCTTCTTCCCGTATTTATGATCTTTGGATTTGTTTTCATTGCATGTTCATCAGATGATGACAACACATCTACGGATGACCAGAACACAACAGATTGTACTAATGTAAGCAGTACATTTGCGATTAACCTTACCACAGACGGATGTGATATTGACCTTGCCATTAATAGTGTTTATCTGGAAGTAATTGACGCCGGGGCAGATACGCGAACCATAACCTTTAATGGTATCCCGGAACATTTAGTGGGAGAGTTTCCAAATTCCGGGAATCCTAATACTATAAGTGAACAAAATAACACCTATACTGTAGATCTAACTCCACAGCAAGCAGCAAATACCACATCTGGCCAGGGATACGAATTTGGAATTCTTTTTAGCGGAGTTTCTGTAGACCCTTATACAGCAGAATTTTTCGTAGGTAGCGGCGGCACCAACATGGAATGGAATATTACCACTTTAACCACAACTGTAGATTTAGGATTGGATTGTAATAATGCTCATGTACAACCCACGGGTAAGTACCACTACCATGGTACTCCTAACGCCCTAACATCAGATATGAATATTGATGGAAGTGAGATGGTTAAAGTGGGATATGCCGCTGATGGTTTTCCAATTTATTATAAATATGGCTATGATGAGGCAGGGACAAGTATAGTTGCTCTCACAAGTGGATACGAACTAAAAGAAGGCGCCAGAGGTGGAGATGGAGCTACTGCGCCGGATGGATGTTATGACGGGACCTATTTTCAGGATTATGAATATGTTTCCGGAATTTCTATGTTAGACGAATGTAATGGCCGTTTTGGGAAAACACCGGAAAGTAGTGATGAATACTATTATGTGATCACTGATAATTTTCCTTCGTCTCCTTTGTGTTTTTCAGGAACTCCAAGTAATGATTTTAGATTTCAATAGCGATATGAATTTATTAAAGCAGCAATTTTTTGTTTTATTAGTGATGGTTGTCGGAGTTGTAGGGCCGCTTGCGGCCCACAATCCCGGTGAGATCAGTTATGTTTTTCAACAGAAAACAAAGACATTGACCATACATTGTACGACAAAATCCATCATCGACCTGTTACAACACCTTGATCCTGAAACCAAAAAGCTTTCAACTATTAAGCTGGAGAATTATCAGGAAGAATATGTGGATTATTTCAATGATAATATTGAATTGTGTATAAATGGAGAGCGGGTAGAACTTGTAATTGTAAATTCAAATTTAGACCGGCATGACGCGACTTTAGAGTTTAATTTACTTGGCGACCCAAAGACCTGGGAAGAAGTGGAGATAACTGTAAATAGTTTTACCGAGATATATCGTAAACCTTACAATTTTGTAAAATTTGAACTTGACCATGGCACACAAAAGTTTCTCTTCAATAAGAACTCTAAAAAAGTATCTTTTCTTATAAATAACTCTCTATCCGGGTTATAATTCAATAATGTCGTTAAACTGAGCTATGTTGAACTTATTTTCGGTCACAGTTTTGTAAGCATCACTATTAACATTTAAAACAGGATTGGTGTGGTTAAAATGGATGAAATGAATTTTCTGTTTTTCTGAAAGAGGTAAATCCTTAAATAATTCCATGCTTTCAATAATAAAAGGATGAGGAATTTGAGAAATATCTCTATTATTAATTTCTACACCATTGTAAAATGTTGCATCCAGAAAAGCATAATCTACTTTTGAAATAGCTTCTATTATTGAAGTGTCCCATTTCTCCCACTTATCTATATCCGGAATAAAAAGAGCAGTTTTATTAGGTCCTTCTATGCTAAATCCCACTGTTTCTGAAAATTCATCACGATGGGGTACTGTAAAGGGTATTATTTTTAAGTTTGAGGTAAGCTCAATTTCCTGCAGATCCTTCATTTCTGAAAGCGAAATATTATTGTTGGTGACCAACTGGCTCCATGGCCCGTTTTCTTCCAGAAATTTTTTCATTCCCGGCATGGCATAAACAGGAATAGCATTGGCATTGGTAGCTTCTTTTCCCAAATACATCAAGCCCGTATAATGCCCAATATGAGCATGAGTAACAAAGATCCCATCCGGAAGCTCATTGTTAGTATTGGAAAACTGTTTCAGTTTTTTTGTTTGTTCGGAAATATCCGGCGTTGCTTCAAAAAGAAAGGTTTTTCCGTTTTGTGGGTCGATAAGGCCCAATGAAACTACTTTTCTATTTGGATCCGGGTTTTCAAATAAGGAGATACAGCATTTCTTTTTGCATGCGATATGTGGGGATCCGGCATCTTGGACCGTGCCCAGAATTACTAATGAAGTCTTAATGACACTATTGTGAGAAAAAGTCTTTTTACTAGGTTGTAATTCTTTTTTTTCTTCACACCCGAGAAGCAAAACAATTAAGAAGGATAGCAGAACTATATTTTTCAATTCAAGAATCGTTTTTAGGATTTTTAGGGTCATTTTTCAATTTTCTATACCGAAAATATAACCTAACTCCCAATCTGGCAAAAAGTATTATGGCAATTACCGTTATTACATCTAAGGTGTTCATGGATGGTTTGTTAACTCCTGTTCAATCTCTTTTGAAACTTTTTCCAGGGCTTTTTTTAAAGATTCAAGATGATCTGTTTTAGTTTGATCAGTTTCTATTTTTAAATTGATCAGGTTTTCAAGTTCACGATTGTCAAAAAAGAAAGAAGGGTCTTGAATGGTATTAATTGCTACCATATCCGGGAGGTTTACTACTTGTGCATAGTTCAAATTCTTTATTATATAAGGTTCTATCAAGCTGTTCAACTGAGATCTGGCATAATCATCGATTGTGGTGCTAAAATTTAATTTGTTCTTTAGGTCCAGAAATTGATCTTTCAACTGTGAATTGTCGATCTTAGAAAGATAACCTTCATTCATAAACTCGTTTGTAGTAGGCATATCGTGAGTAATTACTACTACAAAAGCCAGAAACTTAAGTTTTTTATAAATGGCAGGAACGGAATCTTCATTTTTTTGCCTCAGTAGTTCAAGTATTTGTTTGTTCGAACGAATGACTAAAGAATCTATAACTTTTATTTTCTGTGACACAACCATTTTACTAAACTGCAACTCTTCTAGAATATGCTCATATTTTGCAGAAATTTCGTTTTTCTGAATTCTTTGTGTATTCCAATTGTTTACCTGGAGAGCCAATAAGATACCAATCATTACCAAAGCGATTTCCCCAATTGCATAGAGCAGATATTTACTGAATTTATTTTCAGAGAGAAAAGTGTGACGAATCTTACGGAAGAAGTTAATCATGTGAAGCAAGTTAGCCTAAATATATAAAATTTAAACAACTAATTCTTTACAACGCATTACCGTATACTTATACCAAATATTGAGCGACAAAGTCCTTACAATACTTTTTTATTTCGTCCCGGGTTTTTACAAAAGCTTCGGTAATTTCTTTTTCCGTACCATCCACTTTGGAAGGATCGCTGAAGTTTTGATGCAATCGTTTTGCATTAGGAGCTGGGATAAAAGGACAGTTTTCATTTGCGTGATCACAGACGGTAATGATATAGTCCCAGTTTATTCCCTGGTACTCATCTACATGATTGGATGTATGATCTGAGATATCGATACCATCATTTATCATGGTTTTTACGGCTCCGGGATTAAGACCATGTGTTTCAATACCCGCACTGTAGACGGCTGCGATTCCTTTGGAAAAATGCTTTAAATAACCATGAGCCATCTGGCTTCTGCAACTGTTTCCGGTACAAAGGACCAAGATATTTTTCATATAATTTACTTTTTTACTTCGACGTTCCATGAGGATATTATCGTGCCATATACCATCTCTTTCGGCAACCTTTTCGCGAAAGCCCATGATCCTGAATCCACACTCCTGGTGTAATTTAATGCTTGCTTTGTTCTGTGGAAAAATTCCTGCTTGTAAGGTCCAGAATCCTGCAGCCTCACTTTCGGAAATCAAATGCTGTAATAAGGTCTTTCCTATTCCTTTTCCTTGAAATTCTGAAGCTACGTAGATGGTGTCTTCAACGACTCCTTTATAAACTTTACGCTTAGAAACCGCACTTAAGGCACACCATGCAACCACCTCATTATTTTCAATAGCTACATACCTGCAAGTTTTAAGAAACTTTTCATTCCATTCTTCCCAAGAAGGCACTTTGGTTTCAAAAGAAGCAATACCCGTGGCTAAACCTTCCAAATATATTTTTGAGACTGCAGGGTAATGCTCCTTTTGTAACTTTGTTATTTTCATTTTAACAGCATCCGCTTTCAGGAGTACAACATGAAGCATCTGCTGTTACTGCTTCTGTTTCAGTTACACCGCAGGCTTCCTTCGCTTTACAATCGGTTTTTTCAACAGCTAATTTCAGTAGTAATTGTTTATTGTGTATTTCGTAATCGTTAACAAATAGTTGTGCAGTGTGAAATAACGAATTACCGTATTCAAATTTTACTTCCGAATCTAAATCGTAAGGCTTCATGCTTCCTACTTTTTTAAAGATACTCAATGCCTTGTATGTAGTCATGTATTCGGTTTTACCGATCTCTGACGGACTTTCCCATAATTGTACTATGGTTTCGTTCCAGGCATCTGTCCGGGCACCGCAGTCTACAGAGTTGATAGCAATATGTTTTACCTCAGTTATATGATAGTTTGCTCCTACCAATTGGTTAGGGGCATATTCGAATAGTAATGCTTTGTCTTTGTTTGTTTCCAGTAGTTGCAATAATTCCTGCGTTTTCATAAGAGTTATAGTTTAGGTTAACAACATTTTTGTTCGGTTGTTTCAAAAAAGTCATGAAATAGTTCTTTTAAAGTCGTTAAGCGATCCTTATTAATAGTATAATACTGGCTCTTCCCTTCATACTTGCTTTTTAACAGGCCGGATTTTTTGATCACCTGCAAATGCTGCGAAGTTGTGGGTTGTGAAAGCCGTATCTTTTCTGAAATATCTTTACACAAACACCCTTCACAATCACCAATGTAATTGAGGATAGAAATACGTGCCGGATGCGAAAGCACCTTTGCGAGGTCTGCCAGTTGATTTACACTTACCGAATGTATATGTCTTTTTGAAACTCCCATAGTATTAAATTTATATATTGCAATATTACGATGAATATTTGAAATAAAAAAGCCTTTGAGTATTTTTTTCAAAGGCTTCAATTTTTTAGAACCAAGGTTTTTTACCTGCCTGATAGGTTTGATAAAACTCTTCGTCACTTTTGGTAAGGTATATAATTCCTTCAATTAGGCCAACGATACCCGCTGCCATATAAAGGAATACTCCAAAAAACAAACATGAAGTAGCAATTCCAACCAAAGTTAATGCTAAAAGGATAATACCTTCTTTATTATACCCCAGTATAAATTTATGAACTCCAAAGGCGCCTAGTACAATGCCTAATATTCCGGCCATGATCTTTTTATTATCACCACTTGAAGTAGCCTGGTTCCATCCTTCTTTAAATTCTTCGGCAGTACTCTTTGCCTCCTGCTTCATATTTTCAGCTGCATCTTCCGTGGTATCCTTAGTACTGTCGTAACCTTCATTGTTGTTATTTTCTTCCATGATTGTAGATTGTATTTAGTTGAATGTTAAATGTATAAAATTTTTTCAAGCGAATAAACCTGAATTCCCATAAATTTAATGATCAACTTATATACTTTACTCGAATGCACTATCAATAGGTTCCCAAAGCTCTATCTTATTTCCTTCGGGATCAACGATCCATCCAAATTTACCATACTCATACTCTTCAACCTCTCCTACTACCGTGACACCCTCCTCTTTTAGAACAGCTAATAATTCAACTAAATTTTCAACACGAAAATTCATCATGAATTCCTTTTTACTTGGTGCAAAGTACTGTGTGTCCTCTTTAAAGGGGCTCCACTGTGTGGAGCATTTGTTACCTTCGTCATCTTTCCACCAGAAGGTACAACCGTATGCATCTGTATTTAAACCTAAATGGTTTTTGTACCAATTTTTAATTCCATCGGGATCCTTTGTTTTAAAGAAAAACCCGCCTAATCCTGTAACTCTGTTTTTCATATGTTGTTATTTGTTTAACTTTTTTTCAATACTAATGCAGACAGTAAAGAGATAATAATTCCAATGACTGCTACCGTTAAGAACATGATTAGCGCCAAAAATCCACTACTGTATGTTGGAATTTCACCTTCATGCCCCTGTGACCTCATGGTTTCAATATATTGTTCCATAAAATCGGGATTAATTACTGTCGTATAGATATAATCTACTATGCCAAAACCAAGCCCCGCAAAAAGACTAATTAGAATCCCGATAGTAAAGGCTTTTCCAAATGAAACATTACCGTTGTTTACTTTATCCCTATAACTTTTAATTCCGAAGAAAACAAAAGAAAGTGAAACCACCATAGATATGTACCCGATAACTTCTTGAGTACTAAAGCTCAGCTCTTTTCCCAGGACTAAAGCTGCCAGAAAAAGTAGCGCTGCGGTCAAAAGGCCATAAATGCCAAATTTAATTACTGTTGTTTTCATATTGATGAGTTCTTTAATTTTACCCAAACGTACAAGATACATGCAAAACAAGACTCATACTAAAGTACCAAATACATTAAAATTTAGTACGATTTTAAAATTCGGGGATGATATTTAACTCTTTGGCAATTTGTATGGCTTGTGTTCGCCGTTTTGCATTAAGCTTTAAAAGGACATTGGAAACATGTGTTTTTACAGTACTTTCCGAAACAAAGAGAGTGTCGGCAATTTCTTTATTGGAAGCTCCTTTTACAATTTCACAAAGGACCTCATATTCTCGAGGGCTAATTTGAAGCTCCTTAATTTTTTTTGAATTGACCTCAGCTTTCTTTTTAATGGAAGTCCTATATACTTTCTTATTGATATAAATTCCAATAAAAAAGAACACAATTGCCATAATTGCAATGATCAACTCAATAGAAAGGTCTCCTGTTACCACTGAATACTTACTAAGCTGAAAAAGGGTTAAGATTGCCAGAATTAAAATACCGAAAAGGAGGACCGTCTTTTTCATTAGGGTGTGCAGATTCTATTTAAAGCTTTGAAAAATTACGAATTATTTTATCGGCAATTACATTCGCTAATTTCTCTTTGCTTTCAAACGTCCACCCTGCAATATGAGGGCTTAATATCACATTGTCCATAACAAGTAATTCTTTTAAGGCTTGTGGCAATTCTTCAGAGTCGAAAAGCGATTCGAACGAGCTTTTTTCGTATTCCAGAACATCTAATCCTGCACCAAGGATCTTCCCTTCCCTTAAAGCCGAAACAAGATCTGCTGTGACGACACTTTTACCACGTGCCGTATTAATTAACCAGAAAGGCTTATGAAATCTCTGAATGAATTCAGAATTTACCATTTTATCGGTCAATGGGGTCCAGGGAGTATGTAAGCTCAACACATCTGCTCGTTGCTGAAGTGTTTCTAACGATACTTGCTGCGCATTATCATTGCCAACATTTTCTTTAATATCATAACAGATCACTTTACAATTAAAACCACGAAGCTTTTTTGCAAAAGCATTTCCCATATTACCATACCCTATGATCCCAACAGTTTTTCCGTCTAACTCAATACCGCGGTTTTCTTCTCTATTCCATAGGCCATTGCGAATTTCAGCATCTGCTTTCTTTAGGTTATTGAACAAGGAAAGTAGCATCCCCAGGGCATGTTCTCCCACTGCGTTTCGGTTTCCTTCCGGCGCCGAAATAAGATGTACGCCTTTCTTTTCGGCATATTCAATATTAATGCTCTCCAAACCTGCACCTACACGGGCAATGAATTTTAATTTAGTAGCAGCATCAAGGAAATTACGATCAATTTTAAACCTGCTGCGTATTACAATTCCCTCATAAGAATGGATACTTCTTTTGATCTCCTGTTCTGAAGAGGTATAATTCTCTTCATTAATAAATCCGGCCGCTTTCAGCTTTTCTAAAAGTAATGGGTGATTGGTATCTAAATGAAGTATTTTCAATGGAACAAAATATCTTCTAAAGATATAAAACCTGAATAATTTTTACAGGCTGGAGGAATAAGTTTATTTATAATATTCTTTTTGCCTCTAGTCTTTTAAGAACTTTTGGATTTCTACATATTCGATGTCTGTTCTATCCTCAAAAAAGTCTTTTAAAAGTGCTCTGTGTGCAGCCCCGATAATCACAAGTATTCTATCCTCTTCTTTTGTAACCATGTCGATATTGGACATGATCATGAGGTTTCGCTCCCACCATTTGGAAACAAATTCTGATCCTATGTAGGTGGAATCATTGACAAATTTTGCGGTTTGATTTAGGTATTGATCCTTGTTCCTTATATCTTCTTTTTCTGAATTCCTAAAAATTAGATATTTGAGTAGTGTATTCTCTGCCAGGTATTCAGATTCTATTTTATCTTGTTCTTTTACAGACCTTAATAAGTTATTTAATCGCTCCTCATCATACTTTTCGGCAAATTTTATCAGTTCATTGAAAGGGAGCGATAAAGTGTGGTCTATAGCATAAATATGCTTATGGTTCAACTTTTTAGCAAGTCTAAACCCTATCTGATCAATTTCATTGATGGATAACTGGTATTTATTGTTTACATATGAGTTGTACAGGCTATCTAGTTTTTTGGATTTATTGAAGGGATATTCAACAAGTATTTTTGTTGGCTTGAACTTTTCTATCTTTTCTATGATCTCAAAGATCTCTTTTTGACGTTTTTCCGATTCTAAATTGTCAAAAGTAACAGATGAATAATCACTGGTTCCGGCAAAGTGAAATACTCCTAAAATTGATACTTTAGGAGTATTGTCTGATTCAATAATTTCAATATCTGAAGGATTATTATTGTTGCACCCCAGAATAACCAATAAAAGAAAAAGTGTGATTATGCGAATCTTCATTCCTTTAAAAATTTACCCGAATCTACAATTCTATTTTTATTCTTGATAACGTACAAATATGTTCCGGATGCAAATGATGACAGGTCTATTATGTTTTTTTCTTTGCTGCTCATGGCTCTTTTTTCAATAAGCATTCCTTGTATTGAATAAGCTTCAAATGTTAATGCATCAAATTCGCTGAACGCCGGAGTGGTTATGGTAATTGAGTCTATAACCGGATTGGGGATAATTGTAAACTTTGAGAATTCAATTTCTTCGTTTCCCAAAACTCCGTCGCCTTCTACGGCGGTATAGATTCCATTAACAGCTGTATTAGAATATGTTTCAACTAAACCTGAGGGCCAGCTTACTTCGATCTCATCTATTACGGTTGCATTTCCCAGACCAAAATGTACGGTATAACTATTCTGACTACAATAGCCCGAAGCAGCAGTTATCTTTCGTGTTTGCCAGGTTTCATTCCCGTTGATCGTACTTCGTAATCTTATCTTAGCTCCTACAGCCCAATAATTGGATTGTGTTCCAACAAAACGTATTTTAACCCAATTGTTTCCTGTACCCGTATTGCGAAATACCGAATTACTTTGATTGTCATTTAAATTATTTGCCAGAAGGACATCCAGCCAGCCGTCATTATCATAATCTCCAAATGCGCAACCAAAGGACCATCCCTGATGATTGGCAAGATCACTTGTAGTATCTAAGCTGAAGCCCCCAGATCCATTATTAATATATAAGAAGTTCGTATTTTGACTGTTTAAATAGGCATTACATACCAATAGGTCCAGGTCGCCGTCATTATCCACATCTCCAAATGAAGACCCAAAAGAATTGGTAGCCACTGAAGCAATTACAGAACCGACGTCTTCTGTAAATGTTCCGTTATTATTTATAAAGAGTTGATTTGCCTGGCCATTATTGTTGAAGTTTGCCACAAACAGGTCGAAATCTCCATCATTATCAATATCTTCCCAGGAACTACCTGCAGAGTTCTTTAAATCCTGTACAATTGCCAAATTGGTAATTTGCGTGAAATTATTTGGACCATCGTTTCTAAATAATGTGTTTTTCTCATTGTTATTTGAACTTCCTTGATTGGTAATAAATAGATCATTGTCTCCATCTCCATCATAATCTACCCAATCAATGGACCGAGAGGGTAAACTTTCACTGGTAATGGATAGATTTGTAATAGCTTGAAAAGAACCATCACCAAGGTTTTCAAAATATCTGTTATTCAGGCTTTGATAACTATTTGTAAAATACAGGTCCAGGTCTTGATCGTTATTTACATCTATCCAATTTGCTGTTTCTGAGTAGGTAAGGGGAAGCCCCATAGCAATTGCCGGTTCGTAGACAAAAGTACCGTCACCATTATTGCGGTAGAAATAATTCTTTTCCCCTTGTCCATTAGCACCATAAGTAACTACGAAAGCATCCAGGTCACCGTCGTTATCTGCATCTGCAAAGCTGGCACCGTCACTGCGGTCATTATCATTTACAATGATATCGCTGGTAACCGTTGTAAAAGTTCCATTTCGATTGTTTATATATAGCATATTGTTTTGTCCGCCAAAAGGACCATTGGTAATAAATATATCATCCCAACCATCTTTGTTGACATCTATAAAATTAGCACTTCTGGATGCCGAAGGTGTGTCAGAAATATCCGGAAAGAAAACTTCTTCAAAAGATTGAGAAAATGTTACAGGGATACAAACCATTCCAAGTAGCATAAAGATAGATAGTGTTTTTTTCATAACATAAAAATTAAGGTGATATGGGTGAGTTTTTAAAGTGTATACTCCCTTTTAGAACAAATATTCTGAAAAGAAACACAGGCAAAAGCTAAAATGATATAAAGAGGTCAGGTTTTGATGTAAAACACATATAAAAGACTATTTTTTATACGGGTATATTCTAAAACACCTTTTGTTAATATCACTTTTTGTATATGTTGTATCTAAATTTGAAGAACTGGCATCATTTTACCATAGATAAAATCTTGGTATCTTTATTTCGTAACGAATGTTATTTTTAAAAGTATAGAAAATGGAGGAGGTTGCTTCGAAACAACTAAGAATTTTAATTGCAGATGATGAGTCTCTGGCCAGAAAGCGCATTGTAAAGTTTTTGAACGAAAGCGATATCAATTCAGAAATATTTGAAGCTACCAATGGAAAAGAAGCTATAACCATTTTAAACTACAATAAACCGGACATTGTATTTCTCGATATTAAAATGACAGATATGACCGGGTTTGATGTTTTACAGCAAGTTCCTCCGGAGATTATTCCCATTATCATTTTTGTAACTGCCTTTGATGCATTTGCTATAAAAGCCTTTGAAGTTCAGGCCATTGATTTTTTATTGAAACCGTATAAAAAACAGCGATTTATTGAAGCTTTGGACAGGAGCATTAAACAACTGGAGTTAACCGGAAAGAAAAAGTTTCAAAATAAAATGTCACAGCTCATGGAGTTTTTCAACGAGGAAAAAAAGAAAGAAGGCTACAATAGAACTTCTTATTTGGATTCGGTGGTACTTAGAAAAAAGAAGAAGTACTATTTTATAAAAACAGACGAGATATTGTATATAAGGTCTTCGGGATATTATGCCGAAATATATACCATAAAAGGAGAAAAACACGTACACAGGATATCTATGAGCCAATTTATTGAGCAGTTAGATCCAAATGATTTTTCGAGGATAAACAGGTCTGCTATTGTTGCTGTTAAAAACATCAAAGAGATCATAAGTGAAGGACTGGGAGACTTCAGTATTAAAATGAAAGACGGAACCTCCTTCCCTTTAAGTAAAAACTACAAACAGGATGTTCTAAAAAAATTGGGAATTCGATGATAGCAGTATTGAAATATACTTTGGACAGGAAACTTGTCAAATATCTATTGCTTTTCTTCCTGGTGTCGATCTTGCTTTCGACCGTAAGTGTAATAATAGCTAAATGGGAAGGTATTGCCTTTGCGTCTTTTGGTTGGAAGGAACTTTTTATTAATCTTATTGTTCGCTATGTTTCAAAATTTGTATTTATCTTTTTTGCTATTGTTCTTGTTCGATTTCTTTTTCTGAAAAAGATCATAACCGGTTGGATGCGAATATTCCTGCACTTTGTCTTTGCTATTCTACTAGCCTTTTATTCAATATTTTTTCAAGTTCTGGCATCCAAATGGTTTATGGGCGATACAGATGATTTTTCCTGGGATTACATTTACTCTCGTGCAATTTTGGGTACAGATTATAATTTTTTCCTGTATTTCTGTATGATCGCTATCGTATATGCATATTATTTTTTTAAGAAACAAAAAGACTATGAGGTAAAGGAATCTAATTTAAAAACGCAATTGTTGGATTCAAAGATCAATGCGCTTCAATCACAACTACAACCTCATTTTTTATTTAACGCCCTTAATGATATTTCATCGTTAATAGATATAAGTCATGAAAAGTCACAGGATGCAATTGCGGACCTTAGCGAGTTACTCAGGCAAACACTTGCCATTAAAAATACTAAGTTCATTCCTATTGTCGACGAGATCACACTTCTTAAGAAATATCTGGATATTGAAAAGATACGATTTCAGGATAAATTGAATTTTACAATTTTGGCTTCAGAAGAATTACTGAAACGAAGTATGCCGCCATTACTGCTACAGCCTATTGTAGAAAATTCTGTAAAACATGGATTCTCTTATCAGCATGACGCTATAGATATTGGTTTGGAAATAACTGCAGAAGAAAATTACACGGTTTTTAAAATTAGCAATAACGGGAAGCCAATAAATGAAGAAGAACTTACCTATGGAACGGGGATCAGTAATGTGTTGTCCCGCCTGGATACACTTTATGAAGGAGACTTTACTTTTGAAATGATGAATACAAAAGAACAGGTAACCACCATTTTAAAGATACCGGATACTAAAATAGAATAACTTGAAGTAATAAAGGCTTTTCAGATTTTCGGATAATTATTTACCGTCTTTTCATCAATAACATTACCTGTATGTGCTGTAGACAATTTTTCAAAAAGCAATACATGCACTTCTTCTCCATTACGGGTTTTGGGACAATGCTCGACTCCTTTTGGGACTACAATGACCTCTCCTTCGGAAACAACTTCTACTTTGTCTCGAAAATGCATCTCCAGGGTTCCTTTCTGAACAAAAAACAATTCATCCTCATCTTCATGCTTATGCCATACAAACTCATCTTTGATCTTTGCCAATAGTACTTGCATATCATCTACTATTGCGATCTGGTGCGGATGCCAATGCGTATTGAAACTTGAAAATTTTTGTTGAATGTTTATCTTTTTCAAACTAACTTTTTTAGAAAAACAAGGTACTGAATTCTAATCAATTTTTTTAAGCAGGGATCTAGAAACCCAATACAATTTTCGAAATATAGAAGAAAAGAAAAATTCCAAAAATATCATTACTTGTAGTAATAAACGGCCCGGTTGCTATAGCAGGATCGATACCTTTTCTATCTAAGATGATAGGGACAAAAGTACCTATGAGTGCAGACACAATAATAACCGAAAGCATGGAGATCGCAATTGTAATACTTACCAGTTGATCTTGCCCGGCAATAAACCCAAAAATAATGACCAATACTCCTAAAGCAATTCCATTAATAAGCGCCAAGCCTACCTCTTTTAATAATCGATTGAAAAGGCTTCCTTTAACATTGTCATTTGCCAACCCCTGAACGATAATCGCACTGGATTGTACACCTACGTTCCCTGCCATCGCAGCTATAAGTGGTGTAAAGAAAAATAGGACAGGGAAACGTTCCAGCGCTTCTTCAAAGCCCTGCATAATATATACACTGCCCAGTCCTCCTATAAGCCCTAATACCAGCCAGGGCAGGCGTGCACGAGTTAATTCCCAAACGCTGTCATCTGCTTCCACGTCTTGTGAAATACCTGCTGCCAATTGGTAATCCTTTTCGGCTTCGTCTTTTATGAAATCTACAATATCATCGATTGTAATACGTCCAACTAAAATACCTTCTTCATCAACAACAGGAATTGCTTCCAGGTCATATTTCTGCATGATCCTGGCTACTTCTTCATTTTCGGTATGTACGGTAACATAATCTACCTTTGGGATGAATACTTCACTTATCTTTGTCTTTTCAGATGCTGTTAAAAGGTCTTTTAGCGAAAGCCTTCCGGTTAATTTTCCGTCTTTATCGGTCACGTAAATAGAGTGGACCCGTGTGACATTTTCTGCCTGGCGACGCATTTCACGAACACAGCCCGCCACGCTCCAGGTTTCTTTTACCTTAACCAATTCTTTTGCCATTAAAGCACCGGCAGTATTATCATCATAATTAAGAAGTTCGACAATATCTGCTGCATGTTCTTCATCTTTGATCTTATCAATTACCTCTTGTTGAATTTCCTCATCCAATTCGGCAACAATATCGGCAGCATCATCGGTATCAAGTTCTTCCAGCTCTTTTGCTATTTCTTTTGGAGAAAGGCGATCCAGGATTTTTTCCCGAACATCGTCATCCAGCTCCATTAAAGCATCGGAAGTAAGGTCGCTTTCCAATAACTTGATAAGGTAAAGAGCATCGTCGCTTTTTAATTCTTCAAGTATTTCGGCAATGTCTGCAAAGTGAAGTTCATGCAATAGCTCACGTAACGCACTACCATCCTTTTTGGCAATGAGCTGCTCAATTTTTTCTATGAAATCAGCTGTGAGTTGAAATGGCATCGTTCTCCAGTTTTTGTGTTAGCACAATAAATTGAGCGACTGAAAGTTGTTCCGGACGCTGGCCAAAGATAGTATCTTCTTTTAATTTATCTGAAATATTGAACGATTTTAAACTATTTCGAAGTGTTTTACGCCTTTGCTGAAATGCAGTTTTCACGACTCTAAACAACATTTTTTCACTGCATGGGAGTGTATCATTTTTTTTTCTACGTAACCGAAGTACTCCACTATCCACTTTTGGAGGAGGGTTAAAAACAGATGGAGGTACGGTAAAAAGATATTCCGTATCGTAAAATGCCTGTGTCAAAACAGAAAGGATCCCATAGACCTTATTACCTTCCGTAGAACATATACGCTGTGCTACTTCTTTTTGGAACATTCCGGTAAATTCCGGAATCTGTGAACGCCATTCCAATAGCTTAAAGACTATTTGTGTAGAAATATTATAAGGGAAATTACCGGTAATGGCAAAAGGAGCATCTCCAAAAAGCCGTGATAGTTCGTATTTTAAAAAATCGGCTTCCAGAAGCTGTAAATTCTTGTCCGGATAGTTTGCTTTGAGATAGGCAATAGATTCACTGTCGAGGTCCATTGCGATTACATTGATATCCTTCTCGATAAGATATTTGGTCAATACACCCATCCCCGGGCCTATTTCCAGTACATTTTTGTAACCTTTCAGGGTAAGTGTATCACTAATTTTTCGAGCGATATTCTCATCATTCAAAAAATGCTGGCCCAAATGTTTTTTGGCACGTACTTGTTTTCCCATTATTGTTCACAGACAATTTCCAGTTCGGTTCTAAAAGCTACAAACCTGCCTTCAAAGGGTTTGCTTTGGGAGCGCAATTTTTCTGCATCTTCGGCATAGTATTTTTCTAGTGTAGCTTTACTGTCCGTGCGGTATTGGACAGAATAAGTAACTCCTCCCATCTCTTCTTCAATTTTAACACGTGTCATTAAGGCCTTACTGAATTTTCCGGTATCCAACATTGCAGGAATATGTTCGGACTTCATCCATTCCAGCCAATCATCGTGGATGGAATCATCAATATTTATAGTAACATTGTAGATGTACATATATGGTCTTTTTAATTAATTGCATCTCCCCGGAGAGACCTGTATTTTTTACGTGCGTCTACAAAATAGATGCTATCGGCAAAATTGAAAATGATCTGTTCGTAAAACTCTTTTGCCTTTTTGGGTGCCTGTAATTGATTTTCGTAAAGCTTCGCCAGGCGATAGTATGCATCATCTGCAAGAATGTCCTCTTTATAAAACTCAATCAGTTTAAGGTAATTTGCTTCGGCCTTTTCAAACTGCCGGGTTTTTTCATACAGTTCACCCTGCTTTAACAGGGCTTCATCTTCGATCTTTTCACCTTTGTGATTATGTAAGATTTCTTCCAAAGCGCTGATAGCCTCTAAATCTCTGTTCTGAAGCGCTAACAGATCGGCACGGGCATATTTCTTGATCGCGGTTTGGGTAGAATCTTCCAAAGAGTTGTCCCTTATCATTAGACTTAGCTGCATGGCATCATTTGCTATTAATTGTGATGCAGATTTTTTCAAGACATCCAATTGCACCTGTGCCCATTGAAAATCTCCTTTATAATAACTGGTCCTCGCTACTTTAAAACGTGCTTCCTGAGCCAGAATATCGCTTTTTACCTTTTTCTGAATTTGAGAATAGTAAATTAATGCCTGGTTGAATTTTTCATCAAAGACCAATATGTCTGAAAGTTCCATCTTCACTCTTGCTTCCTGGTATAGTGTCAATTTTTCTTTCAACAGAACCTTAAGGTTGGCAATGGCATTTTCCTTTTTTCCTCCCCGAAAAGCTAAAAAGTGATTATAATCTATTTGAAGCAAATAAGTTCTTGGTCCACGGCCATAGGTGTCAAACAGGTCTTCAAATTGTTGTTCTACTTTTGGATAGTCCTTATTGGTAGCGGTTGCCAGGGCAATTTTCATTAAATATTGATGTCCCTGTAGTTTTGCTTCGGGAGTGGAAGAATGCTCTATTATGAAATTTACAATATCTCTTGCATTTTCATAATCTTCTTCGGCAATGGCAATGATGGCCACATCGGTAATCCCGCTGAGGTCCTCTTCTTCAAGCCTTTTGTAAATGGCTTTTTCCTGTGTAAAGGCCTTTTTAAATTCTTTTTGCTGAATGAACAACCAGCTCAATAATTCGTTGTATAGCACCTCTGGGCGCTCCTGTAATTTTTGAAGGAGTGTTTTTCGTAATATGATATTGGCTTCGTTTGTAGGGTCCTCGGTAACATATTGGCTAAAACTTCGTTGCGCCGCTCCTTTATAGCCTATGTTACTTTTCATAAGGTCGATGTACTTCGAAAACATCTTCTCCAATTTTCCCTGTTCACCATATATGCGGGCCAATTGTAAATTGAAATCCTTTTCGGCATCCAGTTCCATCGCTTTTTCATAGACCTCAACAGCTTTATCCAGTAAACTGTATTTTGAAAAAATGTCTCCTACGGAAAAAGCATAATTGGGGTTTTCCACAGTAAACTGTACAGCCTTATCGTAATATTGTGTTGCTTCAATTTCCCTGTTCTGAAGCGAATAATTGTATCCTAGTTCTATATACAATCTTGGGTTTACCCTTCGTCCTTTTAATTTCCCTAAGAGCAGTTTTTCGGCCTCAGAAAAATTTTCAAGTTGCTGATTTGTATGGACGACCATTGTAAAATAATCGAAGCGGCCGGGGTTCTTTTCATACAATTTGTTGTAGATAGAAAGCGCTTTTTCAAATTCACCTTGTTCAAAATAATTTTTAGCCAATAGCTCGGTCTGAGCTGCAACTATAGATGCCGTAAATAGTAATAGTATGAAAAAGATATTTCGCATTTCGTAAATATAACGATTTGATTCCTGAAACTTACATCAAAAATGAAGCCGTTGTTTTTTAATGATCCTAAAAGGCTAATCTATAATCTCGAACCCGCAATATGGCACCAATACATCGGGTACCTTAATACCGTCCGGGGTTTGGTAATTTTCAAGGATTCCTGCTAATACACGGGGCAAAGCCAAAGCACTACCGTTAAGCGTATGTGCTAATTTATTTTTCCCGTCTTTGTCCTTAAAACGAAGTTTTAACCTGTTGGATTGAAAGGTTTCGAAATTTGAAACCGAAGAAATTTCCAACCATCTGTCCTGCGCAGTTGAGAATACTTCAAAATCGTATGTCAATGCTGAAGTAAATCCAAGGTCACCGCCACATAATCTTAGAATACGGTATGGTAATTTCAAGTCCCGTAAGATTCCTTTTACATGCTCTACCATTCCGTCAAGAGCTGCATAACTGTTATCGGGATGTTCTATGCGTACAATTTCCACTTTGTCAAATTGGTGTAAACGGTTTAGGCCTCTCACGTGTGCTCCGTAACTACCGG
>JANQOS010000064.1 GCA_028285705.1 Altibacter sp. | reverse complement strand
GTGTGAATATTGAAAAGGTCTTCTGCCGATTTGATCTTCGAAGTTGCATGGCGTTCAAAACACAGTCGGGCATCGGTTGTACTCATTCCAACACCGTTATCGGTAACCTGTATAAGTGTCTTGCCCGCATCTTTAATTACCAAAGTAATGGTGGTAGCTTTGGCATCTATGGCATTTTCCAGCAATTCCTTTACTACGGAAGCAGGACGTTGTACGACCTCTCCGGCTGCTATTTGATTGGCAACATGATCCGGTAAAAGCTGAATAATATCAGTCATTATAACTTCTGAAAAAATATAGATAAATCGAAATCGATTATGTACAGAAATAATAAAACTAAAATTGCGATAATAAAGATGAGTCTTCGGTTTGCGCTTCTGTTCTTAGACTGGCGTAAATCTTCCCAGGCATTTTTAAACTTCCCTTTTAATCCGGGGTTACTGCCAACAGTAGTTCGAAATTCATCAAATTTATGTTTAATTTCAAAGGGGCTTCCTTCTCCTTCGTTTTTATAATAACGCGGATTGTAACTAAACTTTTTGTTTTTGCGTGTTTTTAAAATTCCCATACAAGTCGTTTTCAAATGTACTCAAAATACAGCAGTTTTTGAAGTAGTTTGTTATCCTTTATTATCAACAATTATCGTTCCGAAGAAAAAGATATCAGAAAATTTAAAACTTAGCCTCTTTGCGTAGTTGTGCTATTTTAATGGCGGCTATGGCAGCTTCGGTGCCTTTATTACCGTGTTTTCCCCCACTACGGTCTATGGCCTGTTGCAGGTTGTTGTCAGTGAGCACACAGAAGATCACCGGGATATTGTTTTGAACGTTCAAGTCCTTAATTCCTCGAGAAACAGCTTCGCAAACATAATCAAAATGTTTGGTCTCTCCTTGTATCACACTGCCAATGGCAATAATAGCATCCAGCATATCGTAGCTCTGTTGCATTTGCTTACAGCCATATACCAATTCAAAACTACCGGGAACATTCCACCGAACGATATTTTCATTGATTGCCCCGCAGTCTTTCAAGGCACCGAAAGCACCCTGGAACATACCTTCTGTGATATCATGGTTCCATTCTGAAACAACAATCCCAAACCGAAAGTCCTTCGCGTTTGGGATTGTAGCTTTATCGTAAGTAGATAAATTTTTATTTTCAGTAGCCATTATTTATTCATTGCTTCAGTTTGGCCTACATATAATTGTGCTTTATCAGCTTCAGGAGAACCGGAGTAATCATCGGTAATCTTCTTGAAATGCTTTAATGCTTCTTCTGTCTTACCCAAATTCATGGCTGTGATACCAGCCTTCAATAAAAAACGTGGGGCAGATACTTCATTATCACTCAAGCTAACTGCTTTTTCATAATATGCCAGGGCATCACCTTCTTGTCCTAATTGCACAAAAGCATCACCAATCGCTCCTTTTGCCAAAGGCCCTAACATTGCATCTTTACTTTTAAAATCATCCAAACGGTCAATTGCGTTCTGGTATTCACCAATATTCATATACGCCATTCCGGCATAATAGTTAGCAAGATTGCCAGCTTTGGTTCCTCCATAATTATCAATAATATCCAGAAAACCGTATTTACCTTCACCTCCATTTAACGAGAGGTTATATAATGAATCTTTAGTTGTAGACGTAAGAGCCTGCTCAAAATATTGTTGCGCCTGGAACATTTCATTCATGGCTTCACTTTCCTTTGGTTCCTGAATAAATTGCTGGTATCCCAGATATCCAAGTACACAAATTGCAACAGCTCCTACGAATATTAAAATATACTTTTGGTTTTTCTCTACCCAGGCCTCGGTTCTCGAAGCACCTTCATCCAGTGTGTTAAATACTTCTGCCGTTGTACTGTTCTCTTCTATTTGAGATTTTCTCTCAGCTTTATTTTTCGGTCTACCGCCTCTTTTCTTGTAGGTTGCCATAATTTTATTTGTTGAAGCGCAAAAATAAAATATTTATTAGAATTTTAAAGGGAAAAGATTCCTTATTTTTCAATAATTTGCAGGCTCGTTTTTAGTATTTTTTTCTGAAATGAGCTAAAACTCTTAAAATAGATAAGTTTCTCATTATTATGTTTTTACAATCACTGTCCCTGCTTAATTACAAAAATTTTGAATCTGAATCATTCACATTCGATCCAAAAATCAATTGTTTTGTAGGCAGTAATGGGGTTGGAAAGACGAACGCACTGGATGCGATCTATCACCTGTCATTTGGCAAAAGTTATTTCAATCCTATTACCAGTCAGAACATAAAACACGGAGAAGATTTTTTTGTAATTGAAGGAGTTTACGAGAAAAATGACAGGGATGAAAAAATAGTAGTCAGCGCCAAGCGCGGGCAAAAAAAGATCATAAAACGCAATGGAAAACCTTACGAAAAATTCAGTGAACATATAGGTTTCTTACCCCTGGTCATTATTTCTCCGGCAGACCGCGACCTTATTATTGAAGGTAGTGAAACGCGCCGAAAATTCATGGATGGTGTAATATCTCAAGGAGATCCAGAATACTTACAGAAATTAATTGCATACAATAAAGTTCTTGTACAACGCAATTCGCTATTGAAGTATTTTGCTGCCAATAGCACTTTTAACCAGGACACTCTGGACATTTACAATGAACAGTTGCATTCTTTTGGCTCGGTGATCTTTGAAAAAAGAACCGCTTTTCTGGAAAAATTCATACCTATCTTTCTAAAACGGTATCAATCCATAAGCAATAGTAGCGAAAAGGTAAACTTAGCGTACAAAAGCCAGTTGCAGGAAAAAGAATTATTGTCACTCTTAGTGGAGAATATTACCAAAGATAAATTTACACAGTATACCAATTACGGTATTCATAAAGATGACCTGTACTTTGAAATTGAAGGACATCCCATTAAAAAGTTTGGGTCCCAAGGGCAGCAAAAATCGTATTTGATCGCTTTAAAATTAGCACAATTCGATTTCATTAAAGCGCAAAGCAAAGTAACTCCCATTTTGCTGTTAGATGATATTTTTGATAAGTTGGATGAGCAACGGGTAGCACAGCTTATCGCTTTAGTTGACAATGAGAATTTTGGACAATTGTTCATTAGTGATACGCATGGTGACCGTACAGAAGAAGTAGTAAAAAAAGTACATCAAACATATAAAATGTTCCAACTATGAGAGTTATCGTTTTTTTGTCTTTATTCGTTCTAATCTCTTGCGGGAGACAAGATCCATCTCTACAAATCGAAAAATTGAACGGGTATTGGGAGATAAAAAGCGTTGCAATGCCAAATGGAGATAAGAGGGATTTTGGTATTAGTACAACTATAGATTTCATTGAAGTAACGGGCGATAGAGGTGTACGCAAAAAGGTAACTCCAAAACTGGATGGTAGTTTTTTGGTAAACAATTCAGCAGAAAAATTTACCTTAAAAATTGAAGAAGACAGCCTGAGAATGTATTACGAAACTCCTTTTGATAGTTGGAAAGAGACCGTTATGCAAGTAGAAGACAGCTTGCTAAAAGTAAAGAACAGAGATCAAAAAATTTACAGCTACAAAAGGTTTAGTACGTTTAATTTTAATTAAGGTTCCATGGCAAAAAGAGATGGTGAAAATACAATTGGCGATGTACTCAAGAATTTCATTGAAAAAAACAAGCTTCAAAAGGGCCTGGATAAAGTTTCGGTAAAAGAAGCCTGGCATACGGTTTTGGGAGATGCTATTGCCAAATATACAACAGATGTGACCCTGGATCGTACTACACTCTACGTACAATTAAGTTCTTCTGTATTGCGAGAAGAATTGAGCTATGGAAAAGAAAAAATCATTCGGTTGCTCAATGAAGAACTTGGGAAAGAACTAATAAAAAAGCTGATCCTTCGCTAATAAAAAAAGCCACTCACTAATAGCAAATGGCTTTTATATAACTATTTTCAGTTTTCCTTAAAACATCTCTCTTCCCGAAAAATGAAAAGCGCCTTCGATAGCAGCATTTTCATCGCTGTCACTTCCATGAACAGCATTTTCACCTATAGAAGCGGCGTATAGTTTTCTAATAGTACCTTCGGCAGCTTCGGCAGGATTGGTAGCACCAATCAAAGTACGGAAATCTTCAACGGCATTATCTTTTTCAAGAATAGCAGCAACAATGGGGCCACGGGTCATATATTCAACCAATTCACCAAAAAACGGACGTTCTTTATGAATCTCATAAAATTTCTTAGCATCGGCCGTTGTCATTTGCGTTAGCTTCATGGCAACGATTCTAAAACCGGAAGCTGTAATTTTTTCAAGGATTGCACCAATATGTCCTTTTTCAACACTATCGGGCTTTAACATTGTAAACGTTCTATTTGTTCTCATAGGGTTTTTTAAATTTTGGGCAAAAATACGCTTTTAGATGTCAAAAACAAGGTATTAACCATAGTTTAATATTGTTGTTCAAATTCTCCTAAAATCTTATTTTCCAGGCCTCGTATTTTCATCCTTACTTTCTTTTGATCAAAATCAAACTGTAAGACACCAAAATTTAGGTCTTTTACCAATTTGCCTATGCGGTACCTGTTAGGGTCATCCGGACTATCCGGAAAAGTATGTGTCAACCCGCTTGTAGTAAAATCTATTAATTTATAATCTAATCCCGGAACCGTTGTCACAGAAAATTCAGATGAATGCCTGTCTCCACTAAGAAATAATATATTTCTCGCCTTAGCACTTTTCAATAATTGGTACATCTTAGACACTTCAGAAGGGTGATTTCCCCATTTTTCCCATCCATGCTCATCTGCCAGGAACTGAATACTGCTAACAATAATGGTAAAATCGGTACTATCATCCTGTAATTCGTTTTCAAGCCATTCCCATTGAACCGCTCCTAAAATACTCCCGCCTTCGTTTTCATTCCAGGGATCATATCGCCTCCCCTCTACAGTACTTTTGTGAAGAGAATCGCGAAAAAAACGAGTATCCAGAAGTATCACCTTTATGCCTCCTTTATCTGTAGCATATTTTCTTGAATAGTAAATTCCTTTCTGTTTTCTTAAAGGATCATTTTCCGGAAATTTCAGAAAATCCAGAAACAGTTGTTGCGCTTCTTCCTTTTTTTCCCATTCGACTCCGGCATCGTTCTTTCCATAGTCGTGATCATCCCAGGTACCAATAACAGTTGTAGACTCCGCTAACAGACTGTAATCCGGATTCGCAAGGACCTTATTATAATCTGACCTCATTTTCTCCATATCATCCGTATCTGCATAAATATTATCCCCTCCCCAGATGAACAGGTCGGGATTATTCTCTAAAATGGGTTTCCAAAGGGGTTGCTCCCGGTCCTGGTCATTACAACTGGCAAATGCAATTGTAAAGTCATTTTTTTCTTCAGAAGAAACTGATGTATGTGTAATGGTTTCCGGAAGTACTTCTTTTTTACCCTGTTTACAGGAAACTAAAATTGCTATAGCAATAAATAAAACAATTCTTTTCATTTAGATATGTGTTAAGTTACTCCAAAAGTAAGCAATCAAATATTACTTAAAAATTAATAAATCGTATCTTCGCCCCTATGAATTCAGAAACTACAGCAATAGTAAAAAGATTACTTGATTCACCTAAAAATATTGTGGTAACAGGACACAAAAATCCTGATGGTGATGCTGTGGGTTCCTGCCTTGGAATGTCATACTTTCTCAACAGCCTGGGGCATAAGGCAAATGTGATCATGCCAAATGATTTTCCGGACTTTTTAAAATGGATCCCCGGTTGTGCAGAAATAGTAGTTCACGAGCAGAATGTAGAAAAAAGCCTCGAATTAATTAGAGGTGTGGATATTGTTTTTACATTGGATTTCAACAGCCTGGCCAGAACAGGAGATCTGCAAAAATATCTTAAAGAAAGCAATGCGGATTTTGTAATGATAGATCATCACCAGGCTCCGGATAACTATGCCGTAGCAATGTATAGCGATGTCACTATGAGTTCCACTTCAGAAATGGTATATCATTTTATGGATGCTTTGGGAAAATTGGAAGCAATTTCAGTAGAAATTGCTACTCAATTGTATACCGGAATAATGACCGATACAGGGTCTTTCAGGTTTCCGGCTACTACCGCTACCACACATAGAGTGATCGCTCATTTAATTGAAGCAGGTGCCAAAAATGCGACCATCCATCAAAAAGTATATGATACCAATAGCCGGGACCGTATGAAGTTATTGGGAGCAGCTCTTAAAAACCTTAATATCCTTCCGGAATACCATACCGCATATATTTCGCTTACACAAAAAGAACTGGACACCTACAATTTTAAGAAAGGAGATACCGAGGGGTTCGTAAACTATGCACTTTCGGTAAAAGATGTTAAGTTCGCTGTTATTTTTATAGAAAATAAACAGGAAAATATCGTGAAGATATCATTTAGAAGTAAAGGAGGTTTTTCAGTAAATGATTTTGCCAGAAATCACTACAATGGCGGGGGGCATATAAATGCAGCGGGAGGAAGAAGTTCAAAATCACTCTCTGAGACAATTACTGAATTTATTACTATCTTGCCTAGCTATAAAAAAGAATTATCCCATGTTTCGTAATATAAGTTGTTTCTTTATATTCATTCTAGTACTTGCTTCATGTAAAAGTCCGGAAGCAAGAAGGCCTTTGCAGAGAACTTCGGGTACATTTATTAAAGAATCTGCAGAACGAAACAAAAAGATATATCAAAAGGAAGAAGCGCGAATAGCCGAGTTAATGAATGCGAATCCACAGAATGATTACATTGCTTCAGAAAATGGGTTCTGGTACTATTACAATATAAAAGACAGCCTCATCACACAAATGCCCGTATTTGGTGACGAGGTAACATTTACCTATAATGTTAAAGACTTAGATGGCAAAACCATTATTTCGGAAGCAGAAAACGGTTTGCAAGCCTATAAAGTGGACCAAAGCAATCAAGAATTGATCTCAGGAATACGAGATGGAATTAAATTAATGAAAGAAGGAGAACAGGTAACTTTTCTTTTCCCATCCTATAAAGCATATGGGTACTATGGCATTGAAAACAAACTGGGAACAAATATTCCAATTCAAAGTACAGTAACTTTAAAATCAATAGAACAATCACAAGAAAATTAATTAGAACTATGAAGAAACTAACGCTGTTATTTTTATTATTATCCTTGTCATTTGCTGCTTGCGAGGACAAATATCCAGATCTGGGAGATGGGATCTATGCAGAATTTATCACTAATAAAGGAACATTTGTAGCTAAACTATACAATGAAGCTACTCCATTAACGGTTTCCAATTTTGTTGCTCTTGCAGAAGGCAACAACACTTTGGTAGATTCTACATACAAAGGAAAGAAGTTTTTCAACGGACTTACATTTCATCGTGTTATAAAAGACTTTATGATCCAGGGAGGTGATCCAAAAGGAGATGGTAGTGGAAACCCGGGTTACCGCTTTCCGGATGAGTTTGTAGATAGCTTAAAACACAGCAAAAAAGGAATTTTATCCATGGCCAATTCGGGTCCGGGAACTAACGGAAGTCAGTTTTTTGTCACTTTAAAAGAAACTCCCTGGTTAGATGGTAAGCACACGGTTTTCGGAGAGGTCGTATTGGGCCAGGAAATTGTTGATTCCATTGGTGTGGTAGAAACTACAAAGCCAGGAGATAAACCTGTTGATCCTGTTATCATGCAGGAAGTAAATATTATTAATAAAGGCAATTCAAAACTAAGTTCTTTTACTGAAGAGATGGAAAAGATCGAAACAGAAAAGAAAGAAAGAGAAGAACGTGTAAACAAAGTTGCTGCAGACCAGGCAATTGAGTTTAGTTCTTTAGCTGAAGAAGCCGAAGAATTACCTTCCGGATTAAAGATATACTGGAACCATAAAGGAAAAGGAATGAGACCTGCTGAAGGAAGCAAAGTGAAAATGAATTATGCAGGTTACTTCCCTAACGGTAAACTATTCGACTCGAATATAGTGGAAGTCGCCGAAAAATATGAAACCGTAGATCCGGCGAGATTGGCAGCCGGTCAATACAGCCCGGTTGGAACGGATTATAGTAAAGATGCCCGTTTGATACCAGGCTTTAGAGAAGGATTATTGCAAATGAGCCTTGGAGACAAAGTAACATTGTTCATCCCATCTCATTTAGGATACGGTGAACGAGGTTACCCACCTGCAATTCCACCTAATAGTGATTTGGTATTCGAATTGCAATTAGTTGATATAGCCGAGTAAATAAAAGTCTATAAATTAAAAAAGCCGCTTGAAATTCAAGCGGCTTTTTTAATGCTTATTTTTTTGGAATGTTCTTTAATATTTCCAATACAAACTCCCAATATTTTTGAGTAGAAGAAATACTGGCCCGCTCGTCTGGAGAATGAGCTCCTTTGATCGTTGGCCCAAAAGAGATCATATCCATTTCCGGATAATTCTGTCCCAATATTCCACACTCCAAACCTGCATGGCATGCAGCTACATTCGCTTTTCTGCCATTCATTTTAGTATAAATAGAATCCAAAACTTCCAGGATCGGGCTATTCATATTGGGTGCCCAGCCCGGATAAGACCCGGAAAAGGTAACATCACAACCACCCATCTCAAAAACTGCTTTCAATGCATTTGCCATGTCTTCTTTTGAAGATTCTACAGAAGAACGTGTTAGACACTCGATCTTTATATTCCCGTTCTCTGCCGTAACCTTGGCAATATTATTTGAAGTTTCCACCAAATCTTCTATAGCTGGACTCATTCTGTAAACACCGTTATGAGCTCCATAAACTGAGTTAATGAACATTGTTTGGTCCTTAGTATCCATTACCTTTTCTGAAGAAGCAGAAGCTTTTTCTACAGTAATACTAAAATCAGGTTCCAGTACTTTATATTCAGCAGAAATTTCTGCAGTTATCTTTTTTAATTCTGAAAGAAATACATCTTCATTCACAGAAGGTACTACAACAGTGGCTACACTTTCCCTCGGAATAGCATTTCTAAGGCTTCCACCATGTAACTCTGCAATATGCATGACATCTCTGATGGCATATAACAAACGGTTCATCATTTTATTGGCATTGCCTAACCCTTTGATGATATCCATTCCGCTATGTCCCCCCTGGAGGCCTTTTACTGTTATTGTATATGTTTTGGAATTTGCAGGAGTATCCACTTGCACATAACTTCGGGTAGCAGTAACATCGACTCCACCTGCACAGCCTACTCCAATCTCATCATCTTCTTCCGTATCCAGGTTTAATAAAATATCACCTTTTAAAACACCTCCCTTTAGCCCCATTGCACCTGTCATTCCTGTTTCTTCATCGATAGTAAACAAGGCTTCTAAAGCAGGATGCGCTATGGTTTTGCTCTCTAAAATTGCCATAATGGTCGCTACACCCAATCCGTTATCTGCACCCAATGTAGTTCCCCGGGCTCTTACCCAATCATTATCAACATACATTTCAATTCCCTGTGTGTCAAAATTGAAATCGGTATCATTGTTCTTTTGGTGCACCATATCAAGATGAGACTGCATTACTACAGCTTTTCGGTCTTCCATCCCTGCCGTAGCCGACTTACGAATGATCACATTTCCAACTTCGTCTTCGATGGTTTCCAATCCCAGGCGTTGCCCGAAATCTTTCATAAATGCAATTACGCGTTCTTCTTTTTTTGAAGGCCTTGGCACTGCATTCAAATCGGCAAAATTATTCCAAACAACTTTGGGCTCGAGGTTTCTTATTGCTTCGTTCATTTTAAGTTTTTTTCTAAGTCACAAAATTACTGTTTTAACACACGTATAAAAATTATGTAGTAAAAGATTTCTTTGTAAGTTTGAGATATGCAAAGAAGAACCCGTCTCATCCTTACTTTTTTATTACCGCTTCAAATTATTGTCCTGCAAATTCTGAAAAATTTCCCCGAGTTTGTAGAGACCTATTACAGCCGGGGCCTATATCCTGTATTGTCCAAAATATCGCGTTACCTATTTGGATGGATTCCTTTTTCTCTAGGTGATATATTCTATCTGCTCATTGCGATTTTGGCATTGCGTTGGTTGTATAAAAACTTCTATCGTCTATGGAGGCAACCCGTTTGGTTTTTTGTAGATATTACCGCTACGCTTTCCATAGTATATTTTATGTTCAACCTTCTTTGGGGTTTCAATTACTATCGGGTTCCGTTACATACATCTCTCAATTTGCAAAGTGATTATACAACAGAAGAACTTATAAGTACTACTAAGAGGCTAATTGTAAAATCTAATGAAATGCATCGTCAATTGGGTTATAATGATACCGTAAAGATTGACCTTCCTTATACTCAAAAAGAGATTTTCAAAAAATCTATCGACGGCTATCAGAATTTGGAAAAGGAGTTTCCCAGTTTGGAGTATTCACCTCGAAGTATCAAAAAAAGTGGTTGGAGTTTAGGGCTAACTTACATGGGATATAGTGGATATTACAATCCTTTTTCAGGAGAAGCCCAAGTCAATAATCTAATTAAAACCTACAAGTTTCCGGTAGTAAGTTGCCATGAGGAGGCTCACCAAATAGGTTATGCGCGTGAAAATGAAGCAAATTTCATTGCTACATTGGCGACACTTCATAATGAAGATCCTTATATACAATATTCGGGATATATTTTTGCGCTCCGCTATTGTGTCAATGAAATTGCACGAAGAGATATTGATAAATACCATGAGCTAATAGAAACGGTGAACCCAGGAATACTTAAAAGTTATAAGGAAATGCGTGATTTTTGGGCAAGCTACCAAAACCCCTTTGAAACCTTGTCCAAGAACTTTTGGGATCAGTTTTTAAAGGCGAACAATCAATCCAAAGGAATTATGAGCTACAGCTATATGGTTGCTTTGGTGGTTAACTACTTTGAGGACAAACCCTTCTAAGTGTTAAACTTTTCTACACTTTTTTGCCAACTTACTTTGCATTCCTATCTTTAGGATTCTTTTTTAAATACTAACAACCAAATGAAAAAAATCACAAGTATTCTCTTGCTTCTATTTTGTACCGGGCTTGTCATGGGACAGGATTATTTTCCTAAGAACGATGGTGTAAAAGAAAAAAACAATAACTATACTGCTTTTACAAATGCAGTGTTGTATGTCACACCATCCCAGGTGATCAAGAAAGGTACCTTATTGATCCAGAACGGAAAGGTAATCACAGCCGGAAGATCTGTGAATATTCCACAAAATGCGATCGTTATCGATTTAGAAGGAAAACATATCTATCCTTCCTTTATTGACCCGTATACCGGATTTGGAATAGAAAAACCGGAGCGTGTAAAAGGCCAGGGACGTTCTCCCCAATACGAGACCAAACGTAAAGGGTTTTACTGGAATGACCATATCATGCCTGAAAATAAAGGAATAAGTAAATTCAAGTATGACAAAAAAACTGCCAGTGAATACCGCAAAGCCGGGTTTGGTGTCCTAAACACTCATATTATGGATGGGATCGCACGGGGTACCGGAGTGTTGGTAGCCTTAAATGATGAAGGAGGTGATGCCAACAGGATCATAGAAGATGCATCCGGGCAATATTTTTCATTTTCAAAAAGTGTTACCAGCCGTCAGTCATATCCCAGTTCTTTGATGGGTGCAATGGCATTATTACGTCAAATGTATTATGATGCAGATTGGTATGCTAAAGGAAACGTAACTACTAAAGATCGTTCTTTAGAGGCATTGATAGAAAACCGGAGCCTTACTTCTTTCATTGAAGCAGGTAATAAAGGGAATGACCTGAGAGCTGATAAAATTGGTGATCTGTTCAATATTAATTATGTAATTGTGGGAGGTGGTGATGAATATGAAATGGTCGATAAAATTAAGGCCACAAATGCAAGATATGTCATCCCTATTAATTTTCCGGAAGCTTTTGATGTAAGTGACCCCTATGCAGCTAATTATATTTCGTTAGAAGATATGCGCGCCTGGAACCAGGAACCTATGAACCCGAAAGTACTTGCTGATAATGGGATTACCTTTTCGCTTACTACATATGATTTAAAAAAGCCTTCAGAATTCAAAGTAAAGCTAATGAAGGCGATCACCTATGGTTTGGATAAGACCAAAGCTTTGGAAGCTCTAACTATTGTTCCAGCACAACTATTGGGTGAAAGTGATAAGATAGGGTCATTACAGCCCGGACGATATGCTAATTTTTTAATTACTTCCGGAGCTATTTTCGATAAGGGAACAGTTCTTTATGAAAACTGGGTGCAGGGAGAAAAAAATATAATCAACGATAAGGACCTGAAAGATATTCGAGGTAGCTATATGCTTTCAGCCGGTGGAAAAAATTACGACATGACGATATCCGGTGAAACAGCAAAACCAAAAGTAGAAATAAAAGCAGGTGATTCAAAGTATCCTGCTAAGATCGATTATAAGAAAAATTGGGTAACTCTTTCTTTTACTGATGAAGCCACTAAGGATGTATATCAGTCTACAGCTATAATTCCAAAAGACGGAAATACCTTTTCAGGGAAAATGATTCTACCAAATGGATCAGAAAGTAGTTTTACAGCAACAAGAAAAGGAGACGCCCCCTCTAAAGAAGATGGTAAAAAGGAAAACACAGGAGATAAAGAACCCGAAATTGTCCCTGTAACCTATCCTAACATTGGCTATGGTTTTAGCACTAAACCGCGCCAACAAGATATGTTGTTTAAAAATGCCACTGTTTGGACCAGTGAAGATGCCGGTATATTGAATAATACGGATGTGCTTGTTAAAAACGGAAAGATCTCAAAAATTGGGAAGAACTTATCTTCCGGCGGAGCTAAAGTTATAGATGCTACCGGAAAGCACCTCACTGCAGGAATTGTTGATGAGCACTCACATATTGCAGCTTTGTCTATTAACGAAAGCGGGCATAATTCTTCAGCAGAAGTAAGTATAGAAGATGTAGTAGACCCTGAGGATATAAACATCTACAGGAATCTTGCCGGAGGTGTAACTTCCATCCAGATCTTACATGGTTCGGCGAATCCAATTGGTGGACGTTCGGCAATTATAAAACTAAAATGGGGAGAAGAAGCGGATAAGCTGATCTACGAAAATACCCCTAAGTTCATCAAATTTGCATTAGGAGAAAATGTCAAACAATCCAACTGGCAAAGTTTTTCCCGTTTTCCACAGACGCGTATGGGTGTCGAGCAGGTGTTTGTTAATTACTTTAACCGGGCAAGAGAATACGATACAAAAAAGAAAAGCGGACAACCCTATCGGTATGATGAAGAACTGGAAGTCCTGGCCGAAATCCTAAATGGAGAACGCTTTATTAGTTGTCACTCATACGTTCAAAGTGAGATCAATATGCTAATGAAAGTAGCTGAACGCTTTAACTTTCGTATAAATACGTTCACACATATCCTGGAAGGTTACAAAGTAGCGGATAAAATGAAAACTCATGGTGCGGGAGGCTCTACCTTTAGTGATTGGTGGGCCTATAAATATGAAGTAAATGATGCTATCCCGTATAACGCAGCCATAATGAGCAACCAGGGAGTCGTTGTTGCTATAAACAGTGATGATGCTGAGATGTCCCGAAGATTAAACCAAGAAGCTGCAAAGGGTGTTAAATATGGTGGAATGACAGAAGAAGAAGCCTGGAAAATGGTGACTATCAACCCTGCAAAACTGCTCCATTTGGACAACCGGGTAGGAAGTATAAAAGAAGGAAAGGATGCAGACCTGGTATTGTGGACAGGCCATCCGCTTTCGGTATATACAAAAGCTGAAAAAACTATTATTGAAGGAAAAGTATATTTCGATATTCAACAAGACAAGGTTAAACGTGAAGCTATTAAGACAGAGCGAAACAAACTCATGAAAATGATGTTACGCGAAAAAGAAGGTGGCGGAAAAACACGCCCGCCTAAAAAGGAGGATAAGATTCATTTTCATTGTGAAACCATAAACTAATTCAACTCGTTATGAAGATTCTAAAAAATATATTACTGGCAACTCTTATAAGTGTTGGATTACATGCATGGGCACAGCAAACTCCCGCACCAACACAATCTGAAACTATTACTATCAAAGGAGCGACTGCACATTTGGGTAATGGAACAGTCATTGAAAATAGTGTTTTGATATTTTCCGAAGGAAAGCTCACTGCTGTTGGTACAGCTACTATCCCTACACAGGGAAAAGTAATTGATGCTACCGGAAAACATATTTATCCCGGATTTATCGCACCTGTTTCTACCCTTGGAATAGGAGAGGTTGGTGCATTACGCCAAACTCGTGATTTTGATGAAATAGGAGATTTTATTCCAAATATACGAAGTCAAATTGCTTATAATGCAGAAAGCAAGGTGATTGAAAGCTTACGGCCTAATGGAGTATTGCTAGCTCAAGTTACGCCTCAAGGTGGAAGAATCTCAGGAACTTCTTCTATTGTGCAATTGGATGCGTGGAACTGGGAAGATGCAACGGTAAAAGCAGATGATGGTATCCACATCAACTGGCCTACCAGTTTTAAACAAGGTCGCTGGTGGTTAGGTGAAGAAAGAGGCTGGAAACCTAATAAAGATTACGGCAAACAACTAGAGGAAATAAAAAATTACCTGGCTGCTTCCAAAGCATATGGAAAGAGCACTACTACCTCTCAAAATGAAGGCTTCAATGCCATGCAGGGTTTGTTTAACGGAATTAAAACCCTATATCTCTATGCCCAAAGAGAAAAAGAGATCATTGATGGAATTACTATTGTAAAAAATGCAGGAATCAACCGTGTTGTGTTAGTAGGAGGATATGAGGCCCATAAGATCATCCCGTTATTAAAAGAACACAATATAAGTGTTTTGGTAAACAGAGTTCATACTACTCCAAGGGCAGATGACGACGATTATGACCTACCTTTCAAACTTCCTAAATTGTTGACAGATGGAGGATTACTGGTAGGACTCAATGCCAAAGGACAAATGGAACGTATGAATACCCGTAACCTGGCGTTTTATGCAGGACATTTAGTAGGTCAGGGAATGGAGAAGGAAACCGCTTTACAGCTAATTACTTCAAATACCGCAAAGATCCTGGGAATTGATACCGATTACGGAACTCTGGAAGTTGGTAAAAGTGCTACCTTGTTTATAAGTGAAGGAGATGCTTTGGATATGCGTACCAATCAACTTACACATGCTTTTATCGACGGCCGCGAGATCTCGTTAGAAACACACCAAACAGAATTATGGAAACGCTATATGGAAAAATATAGCAAGGAATAAAAACAGGTCCTCAAATAAAAAAGCAGCTCAATGAGCTGCTTTTTTATTTGTAAAAGTAATTTGACTTATTTTTTTATCAGTTTCTTAGTAACCGAATTTCCTTCAGAAATAATACTAACAAAATACATTCCGCTTGTTAAAGAGCCCAAATCAATAGTAATACTTCTATTTAGAGGTTGTTTTATTTCAGAAAACAATTGCTTTCCGCTAACATTATATAACCTGATCCGGGTTTCACCCGTTAAGGATTTAGATTGGATTCGTATCT
>JANQOS010000054.1 GCA_028285705.1 Altibacter sp. | reverse complement strand
AAATTTTCAGGTTTGTATTTATGTGGTAAAAGTATTTCTCCGCCTTCGCCATCACCCAGATATAAACCGGGATCGGTCTCCCGGAGTATTGTAAGTGTGTTATATTCACCTAGTTGAATCATAGCTGCAAAGATACAGTTTCCAAAGCGATAAAATGCTTTAAAAAAACTTGAAAAATATCAAACTTATTTATTAATTTCACAATCGATGAAAGTAAAATCTCCCCACGATTTCCCCGATTCAGCTACGTTATATAACGTCCTAGAAACTAAGATTGGAACCGTATATTTTTATAAAAATGTTGTTATTGTAGAGGCTTATGAAGGCGTTACACTATCTTACCAAACCGCATTTTCAATTCTGGTAAAAGGCTTACAAAACCTAAGAGCAAAACAATGGATCTATATTGCAAATCGAATTAATTCGTATTCGGTTAACCCTAACGATTACAAATACCTGGAAAAAATACCAACTCTTAAAGGCATTGCCATAGTAACTCCCAATGAGATTGGGAAAAAGAATGCGGCTCTGGAGGCCAATTTTTTCAATAAACCATTTGCTGTTGTCGATGACATACCTTCTGCTTACAACTGGGCAAAGACTATTTTGGATAACGGGTAGCTTATTGTATACTTTTAAAATATTCCAAAAGAACCGCATCATTCACTTGTGAAGGGGTAAAAATTTCCAGTAATTTAGGAACGGAAGTGCCATCAAAGAACTGGTCCAATCCTTTTTGCAGGTCTTCCTCATTTCTTGCTGAAGTATACTCAAATCCATACATGGTACACAATTGAGCTGCCGAAAATTGGTGTTCTGTTTCAAAGTAAGTAGTAAAATGTTCGGTGTTCTTTGCTCCGGGTAAGATCCGGAAGATTCCCCCTCCGTTATTATTAATTACTATTATTCTGAAATTTTTCGGAATATGATCATTCCACAGTGCATTACTGTCATAGAAAAAGCTAAGGTCGCCGGTGATGTATACAGTAGGCCTTTCTGAAATAGATGCTGCACCAATGGCAGTACTTGTGCTTCCGTCAATTCCGCTTGTTCCCCGATTGCAAAAAACCTGTACCGAAGCATCTATGCTAAAAAGTTGTGCGTATCTAATTGTTGCACTGTTACTTAACTGTAACTGAACCGCCTCGGGAAGCCTTTTAAAGATCATCGAAAAAACTTTAAAATCGGAAAAAGGAATTCTTTCTTCGTATTTCTTATGTTCCAGTAAACGGTGTTCTTTTACGGCAAGCCAGTCATTCCTGTATGTACTGTTTGCTTTTTCTATTCCTGAAAGAAATTGCTTAAAGAAAATATTGGGAGTTGTTTTAAAATGATGTTTTAGCACAAAATACGTATCGAATGCCTTTTTTGCATCTATATGCCAATGGATCTCCGGTGGATACGACCGTAAAAACGCTTTGATCTTTTTAGAAACAACCATTCCGCCAAAGGTCAATAATATTTCAGGTTTCAATTTCTCAAAACCTTTTGTATCCAAAGGAGCGATCAACTGATCAATTGCCGGAAAAAAGTTTTCATGATGTAAATTTGATGTGGTTTCTGTAAAAACCATGACGCTTTTATCTTCAGCCAGAGTTTCGATATATTTCTTTTCAATACTATCCGGCTCCAGTACTCCAACTAAGATCATCTTTTTAGTACTGGCGTTCCATTTGTTGATGAAGGGCTCTAAGTTTTCAGAAAACAAAGTAGAGATTGCCCTTGCCGGAACATGTTGCGGGCGTATCTGCAGATCATCTACTGTTTCATATAATGGTTCAGAAAAAGGAGCATTGATATGGACCGGTCCTTTTAGTTCTATTGCCGTATTAAGCGCAATGTTGATCTCTGTTTCATTATACACCTGGTGAGCATCTCCCTCTTTACAATTTGCGCTGTACAAAATATGATTGGAAAACACATTCTCTTGCCGAATGGTTTGACCGTCCCCTACATCGATCAATTCCTTAGGCCGGTCTGCAGAGATTACCACCAGGGGAATATCGCTGTAAAAGGCTTCGGCAATGGCCGGGTAATAATTGAGTAGTGCAGACCCGGATGTACAAACCAATGCGACAGGCTTTCTGAGTTGTTGCGCTAATCCCAAAGCAAAAAATGCAGCACATCGTTCGTCTACAATACTAAAGTTCTTAAATGACGGATATTCTGTAAATCCAATTGTGAGAGGAGCACTACGTGAACCGGGAGAAATTACAATATGGTCGATCCCTTTAACAAGACATAATTGTGTAATTGTTTGTGAAAGGATTTTCTTAGAAAAGTTCATTGATCACAAAGGTACAAAGTAGCAACACAATTTTAAAGCATTGGTTGCAATACCTGCAACATGGTTTGTAATTTATTTTGTGTTTCCTGCCATTCTTCAAAGGTTTTGGATGCGGCTATAACTCCACCACCTACATATAAACTGGCATGACCGTCCTCAATTTTCATACAACGCAGGTTGACAAAAAGGCTCGAACGTGCATTTTCCCAGCAGATCGGTCCAATAAACCCCGTATAATATTCACGGTCATACCCTTCATTTTCCAAAATAAACTCCCTGGCTTCCTTTTTTGGAGTACCGCAGACTGCAGGTGTGGGATGCAATGCCGTTGAAATATTCCTCAATGTAGCTTTACCACTCTTTATTATTCCGGTTACATCTGTCCGCAAGTGTGCCAGTGAACCGGCTTGTTGCGTATATGTCTTGGAAACCTTCAGTATATCTGTCACTTTTTGAAGACTGTTGGTAATTGCTTCAACTACAAATTGCTGTTCTTCAATTTCTTTTTCGTTCCAGTAAATAGGAATCTTTTCAGAAAACTTTTGGGTCCCTGCCAGGGCCATGGTACTAAACGAATTGTTTTCCGTTTTAACTAAAACTTCCGGGGTAGCTCCACACCAAAGGCCAATTTCCGGGTGGTACCATATATAACGAAATGCATTAGGATACAAGCTAAATATCCTGGAAAACAAGGTTTTAAATTGAAAATTTTTGATCTTCACATCCTTTTTCCGGGACACTACGATCTTTTTTGTTTTATTTGAGTTTATGGAATCAATTGCGCCGGACACTAATTGAATGTATTGTTCTTTATCGATATCTGTATCTTCAATAAATACTTCATCCATTGGAAAAGACCCTGCTGTCAATTCTGTTTCAATGATCTCGCTATGTGCTTCGGGAATGCAATAGGCAACATCTTTAAAATCAAAAGGAGCTATAACTACACTTTTTGTCGTGAAACTGTCTTCGGTATATAGTTGGGAATCTTTTTGAAGTAAAGTGACAACACTGGTACTTTCCGGTAATGAAAAAGTAACCAGCGGGAGTTTCTTATGATAGTGCTCTTCTAAACTTTTGGCAAGCAGCTTTACATCCATAATTGCTATTTATGTAACGTAAGTGTTGTTAGTTTTACCTGTGATATCAATTCGCCTGCTTCATTTGTAATAGGGATATTCCACAATTGTGTTGTCCTGCCTTTATGTAAAATCTTTGCTGTTGCATATACAAATCCGTCGCGAATACTTTTTACATGATTCGCTGCAATTTCTATCCCTCTAATTTGTACATTTTCATCATCCATAAAGACAAAAGAACCTGCGCTTCCAACACTTTCTGCCAATGCTACCGAAGCGCCTCCATGTAATACGCCATTAGGTTGATGTACTTTAGCGGTAACCGGCATTCTAGCCACAATGGTATCGTTGGAAATGTCAATAAATTCGATCTCAAGTGTTTCCATCAATGTATTTTTACACATCAAATTACAATGTTCCAGCGTTTCTTTTTTAGAATACTTCATGCGATTGATTTACATTTGTAAAAATACAAAACGAACTTAAAACATGGCTGCAGAAAAACAGGTTTCTTTTACTGTTACTAACACATATTCAACACTAAATACATTCACCTCAAAA
>JANQOS010000041.1 GCA_028285705.1 Altibacter sp. | reverse complement strand
TTTCGACCGGGTTTTAAATGATGCTCCTCCTCTTGGGCTCGAACCAAGGACCCTCTGATTAACAGTCAGATGCTCTAACCAACTGAGCTAAGGAGGAAGGTATCTTTCGCTTTAGCGGATGCAAATATAATTTATTTTCTATGCGTTGCAAAAAAGAATTTGCTTTTTTTACTTTCCTACAATTGCCCTGTAAATATCGTTTCCATTGGCAAATAATACCAATGCGATCAATAAAAAGAAGCCCACCATTTGCGCGTATTCCATAAACTTATCATTTGGCTTACGGCCACTTACCATTTCATACAATAAGAACATTACATGGCCCCCATCCAAAGCCGGGATAGGAAGCACATTCATAAATGCTAAAATAATGGAGATCAGTGCGGTTGTCTGCCAGAAGCTAAGCCAGTTCCAGGTATCCGGGAAAAGGTTTCCAATCGCCCCAAAACCACCTACTTGTGAGGCTCCCTTTTTTGTGAATACATATTTAAATTGTTTTACGTAATCCTTTAAAATATTGTATCCATAGCCTACTCCGCCGGTAATACTTTCAAACAGGGAATATTCTATATGTGTTGTTTCACTAAAATTATTAACTCCAACAATTCCATCTTCATTAGGAGCAACCGTTAGTGTATTTAACTGGCCATCTCTTGAAACAACAATTGTACTTTCGTTTTCAATATTCTTCCTGACATTTGTAGTAAACTCATGCCAGTATCTAATGTTCTCTCCATTTACCGAAATCAGGCTATCACCTTTCTTAAATCCTGCAGCTGCAGCCGGAAAATCGGCAAGCACCGTGTCGACAATTGGATTGCGGCGCTCAATAAAAGGAGTTAACATATCCTTTTTAAACATTTCGGTCCCAATATCTTCGGGAATTGATATTGTTTCAACAGTATTATCTGCATGTTTTACTTCGATCGAACTAACATCACGTAAAAAAAGATATCTATTGATGTCCTTTACATTTTCAAAATCTTCCCCGTTTACTTTTAAGACCTTATCTCCGTCCTGAAAACCATATTGCTTAAATTCCTCGACAATTGCAAAGCCTTGAGGTAAATTCTCATTTGTTACAATATTTCTTCCGTAGAAATAAAGAATACTGGAATAGATCACAAAACCTACAATGATATTCACTGTTACACCTCCCAGCATAATGATCAAACGTTGCCATGCCGGTTTACTTCTAAATTCCCAGGGTTGTGGAGGTTGTGCCATTTGCTCTTTGTCCATACTCTCGTCTATCATTCCGGAGATCTTCACATACCCTCCCAAAGGCAGCCAACCAATTCCATAGACGGTTTCTCCTATTTTCTTCTTTACCAATGCAAACTTCACATCAAAAAAGAGGAAGAATTTCTCTACACGGGTCTTAAAGATTTTGGCAGGAATAAAATGCCCCAACTCGTGGAGAACAATCAATATGGATAAGCTTAGCAATAGCTGAAGTGCTTTTACAGCAAATGGACTCATAGTCAATAAAATTAGGGCACAAAAGTAACCTATTCTGTACGGTTAAAAAAATAATTGTTCGATAGTCATTAGTATTAACAAAATTTAATACGTTACAGGAGTGATAGTTTTTTTTTAGGTAGTAATTTTGTGAAAATTTGTTCTTAATATGTTACGCTTTTTTGCAAAATATAAATTCCTGGGGGTTGTACTATTGGTTCTTTCGGTGATCATAATTACTATCATTTATCAAATATTAAAACCCAACCGGGTTCTTCCTGTCTATCAGCCGGCAGAAGTAAATGCAGAAATGGTCGACAGTTCCCTTCAACATGTGAAAAAATATCACACCATTGCAGATTTTTCATTGGTCAACCAAAATGGGGAAGCAATTACTCAAAAGACCTATAAAGACAAAATTTATGTAGCTGATTTCTTTTTTACAACCTGCCAGACCATTTGCCCCATTATGACAGGCCATATGGTAGAAATTCAGGAACAACTTGAAAATGACGCTGAGGTCATGTTGCTTTCTCATACCGTAACTCCCGAAATAGACTCCGTAGCGCAATTAAAAAAATATGCTTTGGAGAAAGGAGTTAATGATTCTAAATGGAACCTGGTTACAGGGGATAAAAAAGAAATATATGACCTTGCCCGTAAGTCCTACCTGGCAGCAAAGGATAATCCTTATACGCCCAATGATCTCATCCACACAGAAAACTTTGTTTTAATAGACACAAAAAAACGCATTCGGGGTTTTTATGACGGTACGGACCCCGAAGCCATTAAACAGCTTTTGGAGGATATCGAAATTCTAAAAGAAGAGGAATAAAATTTTAAACTGAAATGTTTTCCCAGCTCCCATTTTTCTGTTACTTTTGTCTTGTTTAAAATCAATCTAAATAACATTAATGCTTACTATTGCATCATTGAAAAAAGGGCAGCGCGCAATTATCAAAGAGTTCTCTGTAGACGTTGTGCCTTTAAAGTTATTGGAAATGGGTTGCCTGCCTGGTAATGAAGTACTGCTGGTACAAACTGCTCCTTATCAAGACCCATTGTACCTTAACGTCAATGGAAGCCATCTCGCCATAAGAAAAGCAACTGCTGCACAGATTGAAATAGAATTAGTAGACTAGCGATGGCAAAACAAATCAATGTTGCACTTATAGGAAACCCCAATACCGGTAAAACTTCCGTTTTTAACAGACTTACGGGGCTTAATCAAAAAGTAGGTAATTATCCCGGTATCACTGTTGAAAAAAAACAAGGGGTCTGCAAACTTCCGCGGGGAGTAAAAGCTCACATTTTGGACCTCCCCGGAACTTACAGCCTAAATGCATCTTCACTGGATGAGAACCTGGTGATCGAACTATTGCTCAACAAAAATGACAAGGATTTTCCGGATGTCGCCATTGTTGTAACAGAAATCGAAAACTTAAAAAGGAACCTCTTACTTTTTACACAAATCAAGGACCTGGGGATCCCAACCATCCTTGCCATTAATATGGCTGACAGGATGAAGCGTAAAGCGATCTCATTAGACGTAGAAAAACTGGAAACAACCCTGGAAACTAAAATCGCCTTGATTAGTTCCAGAAAAAATGAGGGTTTCGAGTTACTTAAAGAATATATTACAAATTACAACACATTATCTACAAAACCCTGTGTAAATGCTTCGGTAATTTCTCCGGAATATTTTGACAGGCTGCGAAAAGTATTCCCCAATCAAGACCTGTATAAGCTTTGGCTAGTAATTACACAGGATGTTAACTTCGGAAAATTGGACCGTAAAGAAATGCAAGGTGTTGCCACTTTTCAGACCGAGTCTAAAAGCAATCTTAAGCGATTGCAGCAAAAAGAAACCATTGCACGTTATCAATTTATAAATAATGCACTAAAAGATACCCTGAAAATTGATACCGCAAATGCTAAAGATCTGCGAAGTCGTTTCGATAGGGTACTAACACATAAAGTATGGGGATATTTTATTTTCTTCGGAATATTATTGCTCATATTTCAGGCCATTTTTGATTGGAGCAGTTACCCGATGGATTTTATTGACAGCTCTTTTGCATCCTTAAGTGAATGGCTGAAGAACACCCTCCCGCCAGGTGATTTTACAAGTCTTATTGCCGAAGGGGTCGTGCCCGGGTTAGGAGGAATTGTAATATTCATCCCCCAGATAGCATTTCTGTTTTTGTTCATTTCCATCTTAGAAGAAAGCGGCTACATGAGCCGGGTTGTGTTTTTGATGGACCGCATTATGCGGCGGTTTGGGTTAAGTGGTAAAAGTGTGGTCCCGTTGGTTTCGGGAACTGCTTGTGCAATTCCGGCAATCATGGCTACCCGAAATATTGAAAACTGGAAAGAGCGCCTCATTACCATTCTTGTAACGCCATTTACTACTTGTTCGGCAAGGCTTCCGGTGTATTTGATCATTATTGCTTTAGTAATTCCCGAACAACGCATTTTGGGAGTTTTCAGTTTACAGGGATTAACCCTCATGTTCTTATATCTGCTGGGGTTTGCTTCTGCTATTTTTTCGGCATACTTATTAAATAAGGTTTTAAAGATCAGAAGCAAGACCTTCTTTGTTATTGAAATGCCTAATTACAAATTACCCATGGTTAAAAATGTTACCATTACAGTAATAGAAAAAACCAAATCTTTTGTCTTAGGAGCAGGTAAGATCATTTTGGCAATTTCTGTTATACTATGGGTTTTAGCATCATATGGTCCGGGAGATTTTAACAATGCCGAAACCATTGTAAAACAAGAAACCATTTCAGAAAACCTTTCCGAAGAAGCACTTGAAACCAGGATAGCTTCATTTAAACTTGAACATTCTTATATTGGTATTCTCGGGAAAGGAATTGAACCTGCTGTAAAGCCACTGGGATATGATTGGAAGATAGGTATCGCAATTGTTAGTTCATTTGCGGCCCGGGAAGTGTTTGTAGGGACGCTCGCAACTATTTACAGTGTAGGTAGTGAGGAAGAAGAAACCATTAAAAACAGAATGGCCGCAGAAGTCAATCCCGTATTAGGAACGCCCTTATTCAACTTTGCCAGCGGAGTATCACTTTTACTATTCTACGCTTTTGCCATGCAGTGCATGAGTACATTGGCTATTGTAAGAAAAGAAACCAATAGTTGGAAATGGCCATTATGGCAATTATTTGCAATGAGTGCTATCGCTTATATCGTAGCTTTAGGCGCCTATCAATTTTTAAAATAATATCTTTACAATATGAATATGCAAACCATATTAGTACTTATTACCTTTTGTTTAGCGACAGGCTACTTACTGAAGAAGTTTGTATGGAATCCTATCTTTGAAGCGCGTCATAAAACCTCACGTACACTGGATGGCGACAAAACGAAGTGTGGTAACAAAGACTGTGGTTGTCATTAAGCCTTATTGTTTTATTTCTGAAACCAGGAGGACATAACTTCGTTCTCCTCTATCTTCACTATTTGGATATGGAACTACTGCTACCCCTTTAAGTAAATACCCTTCTGAAGCATATAAAGAAGTATCTTTCGATTCACCGGGTCTTATTTGACCAAATAAAAGTTCCTTATTTTGGACAGGCGTTCCTTTTATTTTTATTTCTACCAATATTCTAACTCTTCCTGCCCAGATACAAACCACATTTTCAGGGCAACGCGAATCTTCAAGAACCTCTTTAAACTTTATAGTTACATCACCCATTTGTACTACCTCTCCCAATGGAATTCTTACTGTGATCTTAGGAACCTCAACAGCCTGGCCATCTTGTGCGTTTACTATAACAGAGAGCAGAATGATCAACAAAAAGAATAGCTTTTTCATTTCAAATCAAATTTAATTTTAAAAGTATCAATTTTTAGACCGCAAAAAAAGCAGCTAAATGGACAATTAGCAATAATTGACAAATCTGACTTCAAAAACAGGTCTATATTGAAATTCATTTTATACAAATAGAATTATAGCACCATGAAAAGTTTTCGCCTATTACTATTCTGCCTGGTCATTTCGACTTTTGGAGCAGCACAAACTGTGGACCCACAATTGTCCGATGACTTTCAAGACACCCTGGATCTTATGCAACAAGTACTAAATATAAATGGTTTAGGCGCTGCGGTTCAATTATCGAACGATGCCGTTTGGGCAGGGGGAAGCGGAGTTTCTACTTTTACCCCGCTAGACAATATTAGTGTTGAACACCGATTCGCTTCCGGGAGCACAACTAAAACCATCACAGGCGCCTGTATTCTGCAATTGGTAGATGAAGGGATGCTTTCCTTCGATGACAATATAGGCCTTTGGGCGCCAAGTTTTAATTATGTGGATCCAAATATTACCATTCGTCAATTGTTAAGGCATGAAAGCGGTATTTATAATTTTACAGATCATCCAAATTTCAATTCATCCATGTTCAATAACCCCGCTAGAATATGGACATTCGAAGAAGTAATGGACACGTTCATCGAACCGCCATTATTTTTACCCGGGCAAGATTGGAGCTATTCAAACACTAATTACCTGTTACTGGGATTAATAATAGAGGAAATTACAGGAAAATCTTACTTGCAAGAAATTAGAGCTCGTTTTTTTTCTCCTCTGGGGCTAAATAGCTATTCAAATCCGGCCTATGACCCGCTCCCGTATCCTGCAGCTCATGTTTGGCTTGATATTGACGGTGATGGGGTTTTAGACGATGCCTTTACCTGGTTAACAGACCTAAAATCAATATTCAGTGCAGTGGACCCTGCCGGTGGTTACTATACAACACCTACGGACCTATCCAAATGGATTCGGACGAGTATGA
>JANQOS010000039.1 GCA_028285705.1 Altibacter sp. | reverse complement strand
CAAAGATATAGTCTTCGGCTTCAGAGATTGAAACTCGTTTACCAAGGTCATTACTGTCTGTAGTTATGAATGCCATTTCCAATTCAAAGTCCAACAATTTTGAAGGCCCAAAGCCGGGTACACCGTCGTCTCCGGGTTTGGTTTGTCCAACCGGCCTTCTAATAGGTGTTCCGGAAGTTATAATTGAAGAACTTCTTCCGTGGTAACCAATAGGAATTCGCAGCCAATTGGGTAGCAATGCATTTTCAGGGTCACGGAATAAGGACCCTACATTGGTAGCATGTTCTTTGCTGGCATAAAAATCTGTATAATCTCCTACATCCACAGGTAATTGCATCTCGATTTCATCTAAAGTGAAAAGAATATCATTACAATGGGCAGTATTATCTTTAAGTTCGTTATTTCCTTCCAGGAATATGTCTGAAATCCTATTTCGTACCAAACGCCAGGTTTTTCGGCCGTCAGCTATGAAATCGTTTAGGGAATCTTGCAGGAAGATATCATCGGTCAATTCAATCCCGTTGAAATATCCCAATTGGTGCAAAGCACCCAGGTCAATGGCATAGTCCCCAATGCGGGTTCCAATGGTAATGATATCATCCCGGGTTAAAAACACCCCAAAAGGAATGTTTTGAATAGGAAAATCTGTATTTGGAGGCGTATCCAGCCACGTTTTTCTTGATGGGTCATTGGCAGTTAATGGCATAGCAGTTTATTTGTTGTTCGTAAATTGTTAATCAAATATATAATTTCTTCGGAAGTAACCACAAGCTTTTATTACTTTTGATTCCTAATAACTTTTTCTGAAAAAATATGCAACGCGACCAACAGATTTTTGAATTGATCGAAGCCGAAAAACAACGCCAGTTAAACGGACTGGAATTAATAGCTTCCGAAAATTTTGTAAGTGACCAGGTAATGGAAGCAGCCGGGTCTGTACTCACCAATAAATATGCGGAAGGCTACCCCGGAAAACGCTACTATGGCGGTTGTGAAATTGTAGATGAAGTTGAACAAATAGCTATCGATAGGGCTAAAACGCTTTTTGGGGCAGAATATGCAAATGTTCAGCCTCACAGTGGATCGCAAGCGAATACAGCTGTATTTGCTGCCTGTTTAAAGCCCGGAGATAAATTTTTAGGTTTTGACCTGGCACATGGAGGGCATTTAACACATGGATCTCCTGTGAATTTTTCCGGGAAATTATATACCCCGGTATTCTATGGTGTAGAAGAAAGTACCGGAATGCTAAATTATGATATGATCGAAGAAATAGCGGTTCGTGAGCAGCCTAAAATGATCATTGCCGGAGCTTCCGCTTATTCCAGAGAAATAGATTACAAACGATTTAGAGAAATAGCAGATAAGGTAGGTGCTATTTTGATGGCAGATATTGCACATCCGGCAGGTTTAATAGCCAAAGGGATTATTTCGGACCCGATACCACATTGTCATGTTGTTACAACCACTACCCATAAAACACTACGCGGCCCTCGAGGCGGAATGATCCTCATGGGAAAGGATTTTGATAATCCTTTCGGAATAACACTTAAAAACGGGAACCTTCGCAAAATGTCCTCATTACTGGATAGTGGAATTTTTCCGGGAAATCAGGGAGGCCCGTTAGAGCATATCATAGCAGCAAAGGCAATTGCGTTTGGGGAAGCTCTAACAGACGATTTTTTACATTATATGATCCAGGTGAAGAAAAATGCCGCGGTAATGGCACAGGCATTTATGGATAAAGGATATAAAGTTATTTCCGGTGGTACAGACAATCACATGATGTTGATCGACCTTCGTAATAAGAATATTACCGGTAAGCAAGCTGAAGAAGCCTTGGGAAAAGCAGATATCACGGTTAACAAGAATATGGTACCGTTCGATGATAAATCACCTTTTGTTACAAGTGGGATCAGGATAGGGACCGCTGCGGTTACTACACGTGGCCTGACCGAAGATCATATGCTTCAGATCGTAGAATTGATAGATGGGGTGATCACTAATTTTGAAGATGATGCCAGGCTGGAAGCAATTTCAGAAAAGGTATATGAAATGATGGCAGATAAGCCGCTCTTTAAAGAATAAGCATGACCCTTATTGAGACCAAAAGACTTCAACTAAGAGAATACACCCTCCGAGATGCTCCGTTTATCTATGAGCTTATGAATAGTGAAGGCTGGTTGAAATATATTGGTGACCGGAAGATCCATACGGTAAAAGATGCCGAAGCATATATTGAGAAATCCTATTTGCCATGTTATAAGGACCCGGGTTATGGGGCCTTTATAGTAGAATTAAAAGAAACCGGAACTCCTATTGGTTCTTGTGGGTTGTACAAGCGAAAAGACCTGGAGCACCCGGATGTAGGATTTGCTTTTTTAACGGAATACACACATAAGGGGTACGGCTTTGAGTCTGCGCAGGCGGTTATGGAATATGCGAAAAACACACTGAATATGACTACGATCCTGGGTTTTACGGTTTCATACAATACAGCCTCTATAAAACTTTTGGAAAAACTGGGGCTGAAGCGATCCGGAACCTATACATTTAAAGACGACCCTGAAGAACTATTGCTTTTTTCAACCTAATGCTATTTTTTTTATACATTTATAGGAAGTTGTTTTAGGACGACTATTCATGTATAATATAAAGTAGTTAGGGCATGCAGTATATTTTTACATTAATAGTTCTGTTCATTGGTGCATCAAATATGCTAATTGGACAGATTCAGTTTAGTGACCAGTCAGCTCTTTTAGGCTGCAGTAATTCTTCTTATGGAGTAGGTACCTTAGGAGGTGGAATTTCTTTTTTTGACTTTGATGCTGACGGCTGGGATGATATCACGGTTTCATCGGAGTTTGGAGAACCCATACGTTTCTTTAGAAACGACCAGGGTACTTTTTCACCGGTCACCTTTAATTTTACAGATCAGTTTGCAGAAACCAAAACGGTACAATGGGTTGATTTTGATAATGATGGTGACTACGATCTGTTTTCAGTAAGTAATACACATGCATATCGTTTGTATGAGAACGATGGCAATATGCAGTTTACAGACATTAGTCCTGCTGCAGGATTAGCGGTACCTGACTACCATTCCTGGGGTGCTTCCTGGGGTGATTATAACAATGATGGATGGTTGGATCTTTTTATAAGTTCCCGGGACAATGATACTGCCAGTGTCCATAATAAGCTGTATCATAATAACGGAGATAAAACTTTTACAGATGTTACAGTAAGTGCAGGGATATCCACGGACGACTTCATTACTTTTTGTTCGGTGTTCTTTGATTATAACAATGATGGATGGCAGGATATATACATGGCGAATGACCGTCCCTGGAATTTGAATATTTTATATGAAAATAACGGAGATGGTACTTTTTCGGATGTGAGTGCTGCTTCTGGGGCCGATATTGGTATATCTGCCATGTCCAATACTATAGGTGATTACAATAAAGATGGTTGGCTGGATATTTACATTACCAATATACCGGACGGGAATGTCTTTTTAAAGAATAATGGTGACGGTACCTTTACCGATATTGCTCAAAGCAATGGCACCTTTATGGAATCCTATGCCTGGGGTGCTGTCTTTTTGGATGCTGAAAATGATACGGACCTCGATCTGTATGTGAGTAGTATGCTAACCAATAGCCAGACATTATATATAACCTCGGCTTTTTATGAAAATGACGGAACCGGAGTGTATTCTATTCCGGCAGATGCCGGTTTCGAGGATGATGCAGGGCGAAGCTATGCCAATGCTATTGGCGATATAACGAATGATGGCTACCCGGATATGTGTGTTTTGAACTTTCAACCGGATGATATTTATCTGTGGCACAATGAGAGTCCCCAAAATAATAATTGGATCAAGGTCAAGTTGCAAGGAGATGCTAGCAATCGGCAGGGAATTGGCTCTTGGATCGAGATTTCTGTAAACGGAGAAAAGCAGTATAATTATACTTTGTGTGGAGAAGGGTATATAGCTCAGAATTCGGGTTATGAGTTCTTTGGAATTGGTTCAGCTACTTCCATTGACTATATAAAGGTAACATGGTTAAGCGGAATTGTGGATATTATCAATAATCCGCCAATTAATGTTCAGGGAACCATTGTAGAAGGGAGCAATGTACTGGCTGTAGAAGAACAGCTCTTATCTGAAGATGCTATAGCGGTATTTCCAAATCCTGTTCGGGAAATACTTCAGTTTAAGATCCCGGAGGAATTGCTTCAGACATCTGTACGTATGCTGGATATTCACGGAAGAACACTTTTCTCAAAAAAGATGCGGAAGCTTTCAGAACACATTGATATTTCTGCTTATTCCAAAGGGGTATACTACTTTACTTTCGAAAATAATATCACTAAAAAGGTAATAATCTATTAATTTGAAACCAGCAGGGATATTGTTACCTTGGAAAACAGAACTCGAAATAATTTACATCAATCATGAATTTTAGACTGAATAGGTCCATTGCTATTCTGGAAAGAGCCCCGGAAACCTATAAAGCATTGCTATATAATCTTTCTGAAGACTGGATCTATATAGATGAAGGGGAAGATAGCTGGAATCCGCATGAAATCATGGGGCATTTGATACTTGGAGAGCAAACCGATTGGATCCCAAGAACAAGGATCATGCTTAGTGATCTGGAGGATAAGGCATTCACCCCTTTTGATATGCATGGCCACTTAGAGATATGTAAAGGAAAGACCATGGAACAACTGGTAGATGAATTCACGAGGCTTCGAAGTCTAAACCTGAAAGAACTTATCTCATGGAATCTTTCTGAAGCCGATTTGTCCAGAACAGGTATTCATCCTGAATTTGGAACGATTACAGTCAGACAACATCTGGCAACCTGGGTTGTTCACGACTTGAGCCATCTTAACCAAATAACCAGGGTTATGGCTAAGCACTATAGAAATGATGTGGGGCCATGGACCAAATATTTTCGCCTTTTAAAGGATGGTTAAACCTTCTTTTTACTGAATAAGGACCAGAATACCCCATATTATGTATTTCTTGTTCCTCTTTAAATCCTTATTTTTAAGGTTGTTAAACAACCTTGTACATCTTTTTGAGACGCACAAACAAAATAGAGTCTTCCATTTTGATATGGCTTTTCCTGTTCCTAATTATTGAAACAGGTTATTCGCAATATTATGAAGTTTCCCGTTATGCAGATGATAGTGGCTTGCCATCAAGAATAGTCAAAGGAGTATCTCAAGACCCTAAGGGTTTCTTATGGGTAGCCGGTAATAATGGACTTTACAAATTTGACGGACAGAAATTCAGACCCTATTATGCTTCTTTAAAAGATACTACGGGACTTAGAGACAATAAGATTAATGCTGTTTTAGCAGCTTCTAATGGTACTGTATGGATCGCTACTCCAAAAGGGCTTCATGTACTGCAAAATGATGTGATCGAATATGTTGCACTAACCGACAACTCATCCAGTAGTCAGAGTCACGTTATAGGGCTGTTTGAGGATAGCACCAAGAATATCTGGGTGAGTACTTATGACGGCCTTTTTATTGTAGAGAATGAAACAGGCAATGTTCTTAACTTTTCAGAAAAAGAAAATAGCAATAATAAGGACAATACTTTTTGGAGTGTTACCGAAGACCATAAGGGTAGAATCTGGGCCTGTAGGTCCGGAAAACCTCCGCTGCTTATTGAAAAGGAAACGTATCGTTTTAAAGAACTTTCATTTAACTTAACCGGTTCGATCAAAGATAAAGACATCAACCCTCTTAAATATATTCAGTACAATGACTCTATTATATTAATACCTTCAGGTTTGGGTTTATTAAGAGCTACTTATGATGATGATTCTACTCTTACCGTAAGTAGATTTTATACCGAAAAAGGCACCGAGGCAGCCGGAGATTATATCTACGGAGCTATTGTAGACAGTGAGCAAAATATATGGACAGCTACCTGGAAGAATCACTTTAAGAAATATCGCATCGTTGAAGATACTCTTATAGAACAAGAGGTTATAAGTAGAAACGGATTTTTGAATATGTCCGGATATGTCCGCAATGTGTATGAAGACTCACAAAAAAATATTTGGATCTCCAATTCTAACGGCCTTTATAAACTAAGTGAGAACAAAGGGAAGATATTTACTTTTCCACCCAGTCACATAGACAATTGTTTTGAAGACCTCTATAGTATTTATGGTATGGCAGAAGATAAAGGAGGATATCTTTGGATCACTACGCCAAGAGACTTGTACCGCTTTAAAAAGGAAGATCTTTTGACCAGAGATTGTCCTACAGTACATCTTCAATTTAAGAATATACATTTTCAACGTGCCCGGGATATTATGGTAGATACGGAAAACCGCCTGTGGATCAGTGGCCCTGAAGGCATCAGTATTAGTCAGTTAGATGCTAATTACAACCCCGGGAAGTTTCTTCACCTTACTGCCGCCAATGGATTGCCTCATAAATGGTCCAATAATGTACATCAGGTAGATAAGAATACATTTTGGGCAGGTAATTATAATCGCCTGGTGAAAATTACTTTTCCGGACGGGAATCATTTCCGTCCGGAGATAACTACATACAATTCCAGTAATGAACGGGATGATGCCTTGGTGAATTCGTATACGCTGGATATTGAAGCCGATAAAAACGGAGCGATATGGATTGGGACGTTCTCAGGCTTGAGCAAATTGAATTCGGAAGAAGGAGAGGGTACTTTCACTAATTATACCAGTGTCTTTGGACAGTATGACCAATTGAGCAATAATGCTATCAAAAAGATATTTAAAGATAGTAAGGGCAGGCTGTGGATTGGAACCCAAACGGGATTGAACTTGTTTATAGAAGCTACCAATAGTTTTCTGCAATTAGGAAGGGAAGAAGGTTTGCCGTCTGAGTATGTATTAGGAATAGAAGAAGACTCGTCCGGGAATCTTTGGGTTGCAACCACCAGGGGGCTTATGAAAGCGGTCTATAACGATTCAATGGAATCATTTGTTCATATAGAATACTATACGACCAGAGATGGCCTGGCAGATAATATCACCAATTTAAGAGCTTTGTATATTGATGATGAGGACAATGTGTTTATTGGTAGCGCAAATGCTTTAAGTATTTTAGGCCGTTCCAAAACGTCTATAGAAGCCAGGGAGTTTAGATTAGCTTTAACAACTGTGGAAAGTACGCAGAAACAACGGCAGGGCTTTGTTTCGGTGAAGAATGTCATTAACGACAATACGATCAAATTGTCACATCGGGAAAATTCAATTAAATTAAGTTATGCGGCATTAGATTTTACAGACCCTGTTTATAATCGTTATCGTCATAAATTTTTACCGGTGAACGAAGATTGGATACACACGGGAAGTACTTCAGAACTTACCTATTACAATCTTTCCCCCGGAGAGTATGAGTTTATTTTAGATGGAAGCAATAATCAGGGAATATGGGCTCAGGACCCCATTCAATTGAAGGTCATTATTGCTCCTCCTTTCTGGAAGTCCAACCTGGCATTCTTACTGTATTTCATTCTGGGTGGGATCCTATTACGTTTTTTGTATATGACCAGGATCCGCAAACGTGAACGTGAGCTGGAACAGGAAGCGAAACTTGAAAAAGCGCTGGTGCAGGAACGTGAGCAACTTCGAAAGGAGAACACGGCAGATTTCCATGATGAGCTGGGTTCCAAGGTGACTAAAATATCTTTGTTCTTAACTTTGGCGGAACGAAGTTTAAAAGAAAGGAAAGACCCTTCGGAGTGGTTTGCTAAGATCCGGAATAATATCAAGGACCTTTCAGGAGGATTCCGGGACCTGTTATGGGTGATCGACCCGCAAAAGGATAGTCTAAGTGATGCTTTTCTTCGGCTGAAAGATTTTGGAGAAGACCTCTTTAACCAAACTGAAATAGATTTTAGAACTACAGGATATGAAGTGAGCCAGATGCAACTACTATTGGACCCGCAAACTAAAAAACAAGTAGTGATGATCTTTAAAGAAGCTATGAATAATTGCTTAAAATATGCAGATTGCAGTACGGTAGTTTTAAATGTAACAGCGAATGAACAATATTCCAATATCATATTGAAAGATGATGGAAAAGGATTTAATGTTGTTGAAAAATCAAAAGGAAGAGGACTAAAGAATATGGTAGACCGCGCTAAGAAGATAGGTGCAGAGATAGACATAACATCTTCACAATTAGGAACGAGTATCCAGTTGAAGCGAATACCCCATTCGAGTGATGATTACCATTTGGAGGCTATGTAAAAAAAATATAGATGGACCGGGAGAATATTCATATTGCCATTGTGGAAGACGACAAAGAGATTCGTCAAACGTTGTCATTGATCATTGACGGGTCAAAAGGGTTTTCTTGTAAATACGCTTTTCCCGATGGGGAGTCGGCCATCGAATCCATAGCCAAACTGCCAATAGATGTTGTTTTAATGGATATTGACCTTCCCGGAAAATCCGGAATTGAAGTTACACGCGAATTAAAAAAGAAATGCCCGGACCTGGATTTTATAATGCTCACCGTACAGAGCGATGACGATTCTATTTTTGAATCCCTTTGTGTAGGGGCGTCCGGTTACCTGCTAAAAGACACAAACCCTGCAGATTTACTGGTTCATATAAGAGAGGTATACAGAGGGGGTTCACCCATGAGCAGTCAAATAGCACGCAGGATCATCAACTCTTTTCGTATCATCGAAAACCCACTGTCCGAACGCGAGACAGAAGTACTAAAAATGCTAAGTAAAGGAATGAACTATAAGGAAGTTGCCGAAGAGATCTTCTTAAGTCCGCATACTGTAAAAACTCATATCAAAA
>JANQOS010000029.1 GCA_028285705.1 Altibacter sp. | reverse complement strand
AAAGGATTTGCCTGGTCTGCCAGCACGGCTTTGAAATCTCCGGATAACTTTTGTGATGCATCGTTGATAGCATCTTGTCTTCTCCCCGAAAAAACTACTTTTGCTCCTTCATTTAAGAAACTTTGAACAGTTGCTAACCCAATACCTGAATTTCCACCTGTTACTACTACTACTTTGTTTTTAAATTTACTCATAATGCAATTATTTTAAATATTTAAAGTTAATACATATTGAAACGTTCGTTTCAAATTAGGTTAAAAAAATTTATGTGATCGTTGCAAAAACAGCATCCATAATAGACTGTAATTTTTTTCTGTCCTGAATCAAAATTCCTGTCATTCTAAATCCTTGAAAAGCGCTAAATAAATAGTGCGCATATGCTTCGGAAGATCTGTTCTTATTTATTAAACCATCGTCTTGTCCTTTTGCTACCAAATCCTGAAACAGGTGAATGCTTTGCTCCTGAGTTTGTACAAGCCAATTTTTAATAGTTTCGTCCTGTCTTGACATTTCAGACTTACAATTCATATTAAAGCACCCTTTCTTCCCTTCATCTGTAAGCATTTCATCTAAAGCCCCGGAAAATATGTTCTTTAACGCCTCTAAAGGGTTTTTAGCTTGTATCATGGCCATTTGTAAAAAAGACGTAGCCTCTTTCTGGTACTTTTTTAATGTAAGTTGATACAACTCCATCTTACTGCCAAACGAATTATAGATACTACTGCGATTAAGGCCGGTAGCATCTACAAGATCTTGCATAGAAGTAGCATTGTATCCTTTTTCCCAAAAGACCAACTTGGCTTGATCTATGACCCTCTCTCTATCAAAAACTTCTATTCTAGGCATTTTTAAGCTACTATTTCTGCACAAATATAATGAAACAATCGTTTCAAAAAAGATTTTATGATAATTTTAATAGTCTTGGCTTCATAATTGTTTGAAATTCAAAAAAGGGTGTTATTTTCACATTAATAACACATTAATAACACATTAATCTTCGTATGCCTTCAATAACTTCTCTTTACCGACCTAAAAGATTATTTAAAAACGGGCATTTTTCTACTATTTATTCTGCAAAACTCCGCCCTTTACCAAAGTTGCTGCAAGAACGGGAACGTATTTCTTTACCAGACGGTGATTTTCTGGATGTGGATTGGTCCTTTTCAAAAAAGAGAACGCCTAGAGTTGCTATTTTACTTCATGGGCTCGAAGGAAATGCCCAGCGTACTTATATGAAAGGACAAGGCAGGGTTTTAATAAACAATGATTGGGATGTAGCAGCTGTAAATTACAGAGGTTGTAGTGGCGAGATGAATATTAGTTATGCATCCTACAATGCAGGCAAAACGGATGACCTGGAGGTTATTATAGATTTTATCCTGGAAAAAGATAAATATAGTGAGATCGTGCTTATAGGTTTTAGTTTAGGAGGTAATTTATTGCTGAAATACCTGGGAGAACGAGAATCGTTCCCAAAGCAAATAAAAAAAGGGGTTGCTATTTCTTCGCCTCTTAATTTAAAAGGTTCTCTGGAATCACTTGCCCATTATTATAATTGGGTCTATCGCACTTCTTTTTTATATAGTATGAGGAAAAAATACAAAGCGAAAATGATTCAATTTCCGGAACAAATGAATGTTCATGATCTAAAAAGAATAAAGTCATTACTGGATTTTGATACTATTTATACTGCACCGGCACATGGGTTTAATGATGCTTTTGATTACTACCAAAAAAACAGTAGTGGTCAATTTCTTCCAAATATTAAGATCCCGGTATTTATATTGAATGCCAAAAATGACTCTTTTTTATCTGCTGAATGTTATCCTGTAAGACTTGCTTCAAAAAGTAAAAATATCTATCTCGAAATCCCTAAATATGGCGGGCATGTTGGATTTCATCAAAATAACAGGCTTTACTATAGTGAGCAACGTACTTTGGATTTTATTAAGAAAGAGTAAACCTCATTTATCGTTTAGGATATAGGTGTTATGTGTTTCCTGAAATCTATCATAACTAACCCTCCAACAAAAAAGTATACTCCCCTAATTTTACTACCTTTACCACAATTTTAATAGTAGCGTATGATTCAATCCATGACCGGATATGGTAAGTCTATAATACAATTGCCTTCCAAAAAAATAACTGTAGAAATTAAATCGTTAAACAGTAAAAATCTCGACCTTAATACAAGAGTACCATCCTCTTATCGCGAAAAAGAATTGTCCATGCGTGATAAGCTGGCTAAATCGCTGGTTAGAGGCAAAGTAGATTTTAATCTATTTGTTGAAATTACGGGAGAGACCACCAATACTCAGATCAACGAAACTATTGTAAAACAATATATTAAGCAGCTCTCTTCTGTGGTTGACGGAGATCCGGTCGAATTACTAAAAATGGCGGTACGCATGCCGGATTCCTTAAAAACAGAGCGAGATGAAATAGACGAAACCGAATTTGACGCCATCCTTAAAGCAATAGATGATGCATTGTTGGCAGTTACAAACTATAGAAATGATGAGGGAAAGGTTTTGGAAGATGATTTTGTGAAACGTATCGACAACATATCAACGTTGCTTGACCAGGTAATTGACATGGACGGAGAACGTATAGATAATGTAAAGGAAAGATTAAGAAAAGCTGTGAGTGAATTGAAGGAATCTGTCGATGAAAACCGTTTTGAGCAGGAGCTTATCTACTATCTGGAAAAATATGATATTACCGAAGAAAAGGTGCGACTTAAAAATCACCTCGAGTATTTTATCGAAGCCATTCGGTCAAAAGATTCCAACGGAAAGAAATTAGGGTTTATCTCTCAGGAGATCGGTCGTGAAATTAATACTATTGGTTCAAAATCTAATTTTGCTCCAATGCAACAATTGGTAGTACAAATGAAAGATGAGCTTGAAAAAATAAAAGAACAAGCCTTAAACGTTCTATAATGAAGAAAGGTGGAAAATTAATTGTTTTTTCGGCACCTTCCGGAAGTGGAAAAACAACCATTGTGCAATACCTGTTGCAACAGGAAGATCTAAATTTAGACTTTTCAGTATCGGTCACTTCGCGTGAACCGCGTGGAGACGAAAAGCACGGAGAAGACTACTATTTTATTACACTGAAAGAATTCAAACAACATATAAAAAACGGAGATTTCCTGGAGTGGGAAGAAGTCTATAGAGACAACTTTTATGGTACTTTAAAAAATGAAGTGGAGCGTATTTGGGCCAAAGAAAAAAATGTGATCTTCGATATTGATGTTGCGGGAGGGCTTCGTATTAAAAAGAAATACCCTGAAAAAACACTGGCGGTTTTTGTAAAGCCACCAAGTATTGATGAGCTTAAAATACGGTTGAAAAAACGCAAGACCGAAAGCGATGACCGGATTAATATGCGTATTGCCAAAGCTTCGGTCGAATTGGCTACAGCACCGCAATTTGATTATATTATTGAAAACAACAATTTGGATGAGGCTCTTAAACAATCTCATGATCTGGTTGCCGATTTCATTCAGAAAAAAGATGACTCCAAAGAAAAGGAACAATGACATCCAATAAACGTATCGGCTTGTATTTTGGTACCTTTAACCCTATACATATAGGGCATTTGGTTATTGCAAATTACATGGTAGAATTTAGCGACCTCGACGAAATATGGATGGTAGTTACCCCTCACAATCCACATAAAAAAAAATCTACCCTACTGGAAGATAATCACCGCCTTACTATGGTACGCATTGCACTGGAAGACTATCCAAAACTAAAAGCAAGTACTGTAGAGTTTGACCTTCCGCAGCCCAACTATACAATAAATACACTTGTACATTTAGAAGAAAAACATCCCGACCTGGACTTTTGTCTTATTATGGGCGAAGACAATTTGAAGAGTTTTCATAAATGGAAAAACTATCAGGTCATTCTGGATCGATATGCCATTTATTGCTATCCCAGAATTTCAGAAGGAGTTGTAGAAACGCAGTTTAACGATCACCCGAAGATCACAAAAGTAAATGCTCCAATTATGGAAATTTCGTCTACTTTTATAAGAAATGGTATTACATCCGGGAAAAACATTCGCCCCATGTTGCCTTACGAAGTTTGGAAGTATATAGACGAGATGAATTTCTATAAATAAAACCGCCCCGACCAATAAGATATCAGTGGAGCGGTTTCAACTAAATAACCAACCAAAAAATTATTATGTGTTTTAGAAGTTGCTGATCTTTTTCATCTGCTTGGCTATAGTAGCCTTAGATTCCCGCAACTTTCCGTCTTTATTTTTATATTGAATATATCCCCGCCCCGTGAAACGATATAGAGTCCCGGATGCATTATGGAACAATTCAATCTTGTTATCATTAATAACGCTCAAGTCAAAGTATTCATTGCCCAGAAAATCATAATCCAATGTTAAATATTTTAAATATTGATCTCCCGGAACATCATCCACATTATAAACTCCGGTATAGTCCCAATAAATATCGTATGGATTGGTACCATTGGGGTCCTGGGAACTTTGAAAATTTCCATCACCTCCGCCAGGCAGGAATTGTATAAAGTTCTCATTATCAAACTCGTTTAAAACACCATATTCACTGGTATAGGTTTTTTCCCATGTAACAAATTCCTGAAGAAAATAATGGATATTATCATAAAAGAGTTTATTATAATCAAACGTACTTCGCTGGTAACCTACTAAAATATATGATAGATCCTGTTCTGGAAAATACAATTCGATTTCATTGTTCCTTAATTGGACCACATCAAAAGAATAGAATCCATCAATATCATGTGAAATATCCAGTATGAAATCGAAGGTATCGTAATATCCTACTGCAATCCCAAATCCTCCACCATGGTCACCAATACCGGAAAGATTATTATTAGCCATTAAAGTTCCGTTTCTAAATGAAACTGTAAATGCTTTTTGTAAAAAAGGAATGTATCCACTTCCGGTCGTTCTGTCAATATCCACATACCATAACTCATAAGAGCTTACTAATTCTTCCAAGGTTATTGAAGGTATTTGATCATTATAATTATCTTCTACAATCACTTCGGTATAACAAGAAGTAAATACTGTTGCAGTTAAGGCAAACCCGAATAAAAGTCTAACTATTTTCATAACCTTTGGTTTTAATATTCTAATAATAAGATTCCAAAAGCTATGCCAAAAACATATATCGCTGATTTACAGAAATATACAATCCATTTTTATTCATTATTTTTGAAATGACTAAAATAAATCTATGTCCAATACACCTAAATTTGCTGTTTTTGGAGGCGGAAGCTGGGCAACAGCCATTGTAAAAATGCTTTGCGAGAATTTGGATGAAGTAGGCTGGTATATGAGAAGTGTTCATGCTTTAGAACATATTAAAAAAGAGCAGCACAACCCCAATTATCTAAGTTCGGTAGAATTCAATGTAGATCAACTTAAATTAAGTAATGATATCAATGAATTGGTGGATTACGCAGATTATCTCATTTTTGTTATTCCGTCCGCATTTTTAGAGACAGAACTAAAAAAACTTACATCCTCTATTAAAAACAAGGTCATTTTTTCTGCCATTAAAGGGATCGTTCCTGAAAGTAGTTTGATTGTAGGTGATCATTTTTATACTAATTACAATATTCCGTTTAAGAATATTGGTGTTATTACCGGACCCTGCCATGCAGAAGAAGTAGCGTTGGAGCGTCTTTCATATTTGACCATTGCCTGTGCAGATGAAAATAAAGCAAACATAGTAGCCAAGAATCTAAGTAGTAAGTACATTAAATGTTCTACGAGCGATGATATAAAAGGGACAGAATATGCCGCTATGTTGAAAAACATCTATGCTATTGCAGCCGGGATTGCCCATGGATTAGGATACGGAGATAATTTTCAAAGTGTCTTAATGAGTAATGCGATTCGGGAAATGAAACGTTATGTTAAGAAAGTACATAAAATGAAACGTGACATTAATGGTTCTGCTTATTTGGGGGACCTGTTAGTAACCGGATATTCTACCTTTAGCCGAAACAGAATGTTTGGGACTATGGTCGGAAAAGGATATACCGTAAAGAGTGCACAAATGGAAATGAGTATGATAGCTGAAGGATACTACGCTACTAAAAGTGCGTATGAGCTTAACCAGTTAAAAGACAGAAAAAAAGCCAAGACGCCTATTATAAATGCCGTATACAATATTCTTTACAAAAACAAAAATCCAAAAGAAGTCTTCAAAAAATTAACCGAAAAATTGAGCTAATTCTCTTTTTCGCTAAAAAAACTATTTCTCCTCTCTTCTATACCTTGTATAGAAATAACCTTATATCCACTATAACAGATAACCTGAGTGTTTTATAGAAAATCATTATTAGGCATCTGCCTAATTCATTAAAAAAAGAATCTCTCTGGAAGGAATTCAGCAAAATAAAAGTGCGCTTCATCGAAAATAATTTTCAGATGTGGTAGGGTACCACATTTCGAGAAATTATAGTCTCATAGTTTTGGCCTGTTCTATTTATTCTATATAAAAAATGAGGAATTGGTATTCAAATATGATAAGTGTAAATAATAAAACTCCGAAACGATAATTTTTCTAAGGAACATTTAAAAACAGGTAGTCAAAATCTGTGTTTCCTTATTTAAGTACTCCCCATATAATTCTATTATTAACTAAAATTTATTTTTACAATGAAGAAGATTACATTAACTTTTTTTGCATTTATTGTCACCTGCTTTTTGTGGCAAATTAATGCTCAGACACCTCCTGTCATAACTTGTGATGCAAATGTGACACAAAACACAGATGCCGGATTATGTACCGCGGTTGTTAATTATTTAGATGCAACTGCTACAGACCCGGATACTGGAATGCCTGTGGCAACAACACTAATTTCCGGACTACCTAGTGGCAGTGCTTTCCCTTTAGGGATCAACGTTGTTACGTATTCTGCTTCAGATGCAGATGGTACTTCAACCTGTTCTTTAAATATTGTTATAACTGACAATGAAGATCCGGTGATTAATTGTGTAGCAGATGATACGAGAGATACCGATGCCGGAGTCTGTAGTTACACTGTAGTGGGAACCGAGTTTGATGCCACCTTCACAGACAACTGTACCGGTGCTACTATTACCAACGACCTGAATGCTTCAGCTACCATTGCCGGAGAAGTACTTCCAGTAGGTGTAACTACTGTGGATTGGACCGTAGATGATGGAAATGGACAAACTGCTACCTGTACAACGACAATTACGGTAGAAGACAATGAAGTTCCGGTTATTACTTGTATAGCAGATGATGCCAGAGATACAGACGCAGGAATTTGTACCTACACAGTAGTAGGAACTGAATTTGATGCCACTTTTACTGAAAACTGTGCCGGTGCTACTATTACCAACGACCTGAATGCTTCAACATCTATTGCCGGAGAAGTACTTCCGGTAGGGACAACTACCGTGAATTGGACCGTTGATGATGGAAACGGACAAACGGCTACCTGTGCTACAGTTATTACAGTGGAAGATAATGAAGATCCTGTTGTTACATGTGCAGCAGATGACTCAAGAGATGCTGATGCCGGAGGCTGTACCTATACAGTAGTAGGTACTGAGTTTGATGCTACTTTTACAGATAACTGTACCGGTGCTACTATTACTAATGACTTAAACGCTTCAGCATCCATTGCCGGAGAAGTACTTCCGGTAGGGACAACTACCGTGAATTGGACCGTTGATGATGGAAATGGGCAAATAGCAACCTGTACTACTTTAATTACCGTGGAAGACAATGAAGATCCAATAATTACCTGTGTAGCAGATGACTCAAGAGATGTTGATGCCGGAGGCTGTTCCTACACAGTGGTAGGAACTGAATTTGATGCTACTTTTACGGACAACTGTACCGGAGCCACTATTACCAACGATTTGAACGCTTCAGCATCCATTGCCGGAGAAGTACTTCCAGTAGGGGTAACTACCATAGCTTGGACCGTAGATGATGGAAATGGACAAATAGTAACCTGTGCTACAGTAATTACTGTAGAAGACAATGAAGATCCGGTTATTACATGTGTGGCTGATGATAGCAGAGATACAGATGCAGGAGTTTGTACCTATACAGTAGTAGGTACTGAGTTTGATGCTACTTTTACAGACAATTGTACTAGTGCTACTATTATCAATGACCTGAATGGTGACGTTTCCATCAAAGGAGAAATATTGCCTGTAGGTGTAACTACCGTGAATTGGACCGTTGATGATGGAAATGGACAAACTGCTACCTGCACTACAGTGATTACAGTAGAAGACAATGAAGTCCCGGTTATTACATGTGTTATCGATGATAGCAGAGATACAGATGCAGGAGTTTGTACCTACACAGTAGTAGGAACTGAGTTTGATGCCACTTTTACAGACAACTGTACCAGTGCTACTATTACTAATGACTTAAATGCTTCAGCATCCATTGCAGGAGAAATACTTCCGATAGGTGTAACTACCGTGAATTGGATCGTTGATGATGGAAATGGACAAACTGCTACCTGTGCCACGGTTATTACGGTTGAAGACAATGAAGATCCGGTTATTACATGTGTAGCCAATGATACCAGAGATACTGATGCCGGAGGCTGTACCTATACAGTTGTAGGTACTGAGTTCGATGCCACTTTTACTGATAATTGTACCGGTGCAACAATCACCAATGACCTGAATGCTACAGCATCCATTGCCGGAGAAGTACTTCCGGTAGGTACAACTACCGTGAATTGGACCGTTGATGATGGAAACGGACAAATAGTTAGCTGTACTACAGTAATTACTGTAGAAGATAATGAAGATCCAATAATTACCTGTGTAGCAGATGATACAAGAGATGTTGATCCCGGAGGCTGTACTTATACAATAGTAGGAACTGAATTTGATGCCACTTTTACGGATAATTGTACCGGAGCCACTATTACCAACGACCTGAACGCTTCGGCTTCGATAGCAGGGGAAATTTTATCTGTAGGAGCAACTACCGTAACTTGGACCGCTGATGATGGTAATGGGCAAACGGTTACATGTACTACAATAATAACAGTAGAGGATAATGAAGATCCTGTTATTTCTTGTGCTGCAGATGATACCAGAGATACCGATGCCGGAGCCTGCAGTTATACTGTAGTAGGAACTGAGTTTGATGCCACTTTTACGGACAATTGTACCGGGGCTACTATTGCTAATGATTTAAATGCTACAGCTTCCATTGCCGGAGAAATTTTACCAATAGGTGATACCACCGTAACTTGGACCGTTGATGATGGGAACGGACAAATAGCTGTCTGCACTACTGTAATAACAGTAGTAGATAATATACTACCTACTGCACTTTGCCAGGACATTACTGTTTATGTGGAAGCTACAGGAAGTATTACAATAGCAGGAACAGATATTGATAACGGTTCTTCAGATAACTGTGGAATTGCATCTATGACTGTAACTCCAGATACGTTTGATGCAACAAATGTTGGACCTAATACAGTAACCCTCACTGTTACTGATGTAAATGGAAATGTTTCCACTTGTACTTCAACTGTGACTGTAGAGCTTAATACAGCTCCTAACCTTTCCTGTCCTACAGATGTTATGATGGTTGACAGTGATCCTGATGCATGTGGTGCAGTAGTTCATTTCGCAGACGCTGTGGCAATTGATCTGGAAGATGGTTCCATCCCAACAGTACAAACTATGGGATTAGCTTCAGGAAGTTTATTCCCAGTTGGGGATACTATTATTGAATTTTCTGCAACCGATAGTGTAGGGATTACCGTAACATGCCAGTTTACAATAACAGTAGAAGACAATATCGCTCCTGAGCTTACTTGTCCTTTAGATCAAACCGTAGATCCTGGGGCAGGAGTATTGCTCTATGAAGTACCTGATTATTTTGCAATTGGCGAAGCTATAGCAGAGGATAACTGTACAGACCCAGTAGTGATCACTATTCAGGACCCAGTAGCAGGGACATTATTGCCAGATGGAGTACACACAGTAACTATTATGGCGCAAGATGAGTATGGTAATATATCTACCTGTACTTTCCAGCTTACTGTTGATACTACTTTAGGTGTGAATGATATTGCATTAGATACTGCCATCAATATGTATCCAAATCCTGCGAAAAACAATGTAACTTTTGCAAATAGTTCTAATATACAGTTAGAAAAAGCAGTGATCTATGATATAAGTGGAAGACTAATCGACACCTTCAACCTTAGCAATATGCAGGGTGAGAAGATTGTTGATATATCTGGTTTATCGTCCGGAGTATATCTTGTACAGATTACCGGTGAAGGATCTAGTGCTATAAAGAAATTGATTAAGGATTAAGTTTTTCTTCATAAATTTTATATTAGTTCTAATCATAAACCCCTCCTTTATGGAGGGGTTCTTTTTTATAATTTAAATTAATGTGTTGAGAGAATGCTCATATTCTTAATTTATATGAACAATAATAAGGTGAAGCAATTATTTTGCTAAAACTCCTTCAGAGTCCAATAAAGGAATTGTTATGGCGTTTTCTTCAGTAATAGAATTAGCTTCAAATGTAAAACTGCGTTCAAATAATTTTCCTTCAGCAAAGAATGTAACCAGGTACTCATTGGTAAAACCCAGCACATCTTCATTGATCATTTCAACCTTGGCAGTTGTTAAAGATTCCATATTTCCCAAACCATGTCGAAGCGTGGATGTTTTTCTGTCGTCGCTATTCCCTCGGGACATGATCAATACAGCTTCAATGGTCTCTTCCCGATTGTTAATGAAATATACATTCCAGTTTTGAGATAAAAAGTCCTTATCCCATTCTTTTATAGCAACGATCTGAATTTTTTCACCAACGTGGAAATCAATGTCTTTTTTCATAGAATTATGCCTTCTTTCTTGTTAATCGGCACTTTTAAATTGATCTAAAAATCGAATATCGTTTTCACTGAACATTCTAATATCCGGGATTTGATGCAATAATAATGCGATACGGTCAATCCCCATTCCAAAAGCAAAGCCGGAATATTCGGTAGCATCTATCCCGCAATTCTCCAAAACATTAGGGTCTACCATTCCACAACCCATGATCTCCAACCATCCGGTCCCCTTTGTCATTTTATAATCTGTTTCGGTTTCAAGTCCCCAATACACATCCACTTCGGCACTTGGCTCAGTGAACGGGAAATAAGAAGGGCGTAGCCTGATTTTGGATTTCCCAAACATTTCAGTAGTGAAATATTGAAGTGTTTGCTTTAAGTCGGCAAAGCTTACACCTTTATCTACATACAGTCCTTCTACCTGGTGAAAAAAGCAATGTGATCTGGCCGAAATTGCTTCATTACGATATACGCGCCCCGGAGAAATGGTACGAATTGGCGGTTTGTTATTTTCCATATAACGCACCTGTACAGAAGAGGTATGGGTTCGCAGCAATACATCGGGGTTGGTTTGAATAAAAAATGTATCCTGCATATCGCGCGCCGGATGATATTCCGGTAAATTCAAAGCTGTAAAATTATGCCAGTCATCCTCTATTTCGGGACCTTCAGAAACATTAAATCCAATCCGCGAAAAAATTTCAATGATCTTATTCCTTACAATAGATATAGGGTGACGGGCACCTAAAGCAATAGGTTCGCCAGGGCGTGAGAGGTCGCCATAGTTTCCTTTAGAGCCTTCGGAAGAATCTACTGCTGCCTTTAGCACATTTACCTTTTCCTGGGCTGCATTTTTAAGTGTGTTTACAACTTGCCCAAATTCCTTTTTCTGTTCTTTGGGAACATTTTTAAATTCGGCAAAAAAATCATTTAACAGTCCTTTTTTACCTAAATACTTGATCCGGAATGTCTCTATTTCTTCC
>JANQOS010000114.1 GCA_028285705.1 Altibacter sp. | reverse complement strand
AATAACCTGGGGATGTAGCTCAGTTGGCTAGAGCGCTTGACTGGCAGTCAAGAGGTCGGCGGTTCGAGTCCGCTCTTCTCCACGTCAAGAAAAATCCATACGAACTCGTATGGATTTTTTGTTTTAATACAGTGATCATTCTGCTACAAAACTTTCAATGATCACAGAGCATTCCAGGTAATCCTTTCGCTGTCGGTGATTTCTCTTTTTTTCGAATGAAACATGAGAGATCTTACCAAAATTGTAGGCCTGTTCCAGCTTATAAATTACTTCAAGAAGTTCATTAAAATTCCCTTGTAAAGTAAATTGATAGGAAGCCAGGGGAATGTTATTTTCCGCTGCAATATGGGGTTCTTTAAAATTGGTTATGGAAAACGATCTGCCCGTTGCTTCATCATTTAGAAATTCTAACAGATTATTCTGTACGGAGATATTCTTAAAATTATTTTTATTCAAAACCGAATCTGCAAATTTTTCCCGTTGGTGCAGTATACTGGAAAGAGAGGCTAAGTTTTCAAAACCAACAGACTGCTCCTTTAAAGAATTCAATTCTCTTTTAATTGCAAAGGTTTGCGAAAAGGCCAGCTGATAGGTAATAATAAGACCTATTATAAAACCTGCTACAAGGAGGATATTTTTATTCTTCTGCGTCATTCTTTATTTGTATGCTAATCTCAAATTCCGCGACCCTGCTGTTCGTTGCGCCGTAACTGATCACAGTTACCGCTTTGATCCAGTCCTTTTGTTCCAGTGTTTCGATCCATTTTGAAAACGCCGTTTTATCATTACTCTCTCCGGCAACGGTCATTTTATCGGTTTGGTATTCGATCTTTTTGTCGGGCCGGACAGCACGCCCCAGAGGCTGAAATTGAATAGCACTGAAAAGAATTGAAACGGGCCTTTCGGCCACAATTCTATTGAGATAAAATGAACTTTTAGAGTTACCACTGGTCAAAATATTGGTCACTACCTGCTCTTTTGCTTCAATTTCATTGATTCTCGCTGCAAAGGTTTCTTTCTGAGCCTGTAATAATTGGACTTCCTGGGAAAGGACCTGCTGCCGGTTATAATAAGAGCTGAAAAAAAGAAAATTTATTAAAAGCAAAATGAGCAAAATACCAATACCTGCTGCCAAACCTTTTTTAAAGAAGGCTTTTTGACCCTGTAGTTCCTTAAGGTGTTTGTTTTCTCTATTGAAATTGGTTAAACTCTCTTCATTTTTAATATAATTGAATAAGCCGGAAAGAGCCAGCAAATGGTTGGACGATACATTTATGTCTTCAATTGTATATGTCTGGCCGGAACCAGTTTTTTCACTGAAAGAAGCAATAGATGTATTCTGTATGGAAAGCTGATGCCTGGAAGTACTTATTTCATCTTCATTTATAATTGGGACCAAATTTGAAATAGAACTAAATCCCAGGCTAAATCCTATAATTGCTATTTTTTGGCCTTCTGCTTCTTTTAGGATCGTATCTATATAGTCTTTTCTACAAACAGCGATAAAACACCTAGCAGGTGTTCTTAAGATCTCGTAATAAAAATCTGAAAGGGCCAAACCGGGAAAAGCCCGGGCGAGTACCTTCTTATAGTTACTTTCAAAAGGTGTTTCCTTTAATAGAACCTTGCCGGTATTAACGATAAGATATGCGTGTTGGTGTTTTGGAAGTTTGGTTGAAAGTTCTGAAAAAGAGGATGATTCAATGAAATCCAGCTCTTTAAATTCATCTTTTTTCTTTTTTGCGGTTACTGCAAATAGCTTTTCTTCACCTGAAACAGAAGCAATTTCTATACTACAAAAAGTAGTTCCGTAGTTCCAATATGATTGTATCCCGAAACGCATTAATTAATAATGGTTGGTTTGATCATTACGTTTAAATTTCGCTTTGTGGCTTCCTTTCTTCTTTGACTAAAGAACCATTTTATGATAGGGATCCTTGCCAAAAAAGGGACACCCGATCCCGAATCGTCTTTTCTAACGGATTCTATCCCGCCAAGAACCACTACGTCCTGATCCTGCATTCTAACGATGGAAGAAAATTCTCTGCTGGTAATACCCGGAGGAGCATCGTCTGCGATACGCTCTCCATTAAAGGCAGATTGTAATACCTGTATATCTAATGTAATTTGGCCATCTCCGGAAACAAATGGCAGGATTTCCAGGGAAAGCTCCGCATCGATAGGGTAGTAATTTCGTATTTCGGAAGTTTGGGGGATCTGTGACCCGTAAAAGCTTTGACTTGTTACCGCGTAGTAAGTGGTCTCGCCACTGGACAAAAAGGCCTTATGCCCATTGATGGTAGTTAATTTGGGTGTAGATTTCACTTTTAGGGTCCCGGCAGCTTCCATGGCTTTAATATCGAGGTAAAAATTAGGAACTACTTTTCCTATGTTCAAAGCGCCAAAACCATCAAAATTTCCAATGATCTTATTTACATCCTGTGCTCCAATAGTGACATCGCCATTAGGGAAAAATTGCCCCTGGGTTTGCACGGGTTTATCACCAATACCAAATGAAATTCCGGTTTCGGTAATAGCGCTGCGATTTACTTCAATGATCATTACTTCAATTAAAATGACCGGAACCGGTTTGTCTATAAATTGAATGAAATTCTTGAATCGTTCCACCTTTGCTCCAGGGCCACTAACTACAAAACTGTTGAGTTCCGAATCAATTTTAATGTCCAGCCCTTCTTTAATGTCATCAGGGATGATCTCTTCGATAGAAGTTAGATTAGCTTCTGAATTTGACCTGGTATTTGGATTGAGCCTGTTGTTTTGATTTAGGTTATTTGGGTTTGCGTAAGGGCTGTTGTTATTTGCATTAAAACTATTTCTTCCGGCTTTTCTTTCTCCGCTGCCGGATGGGTTTTCAAGCAATTGAACCGAGCGATGCATCATAGTGATCAATTCCACCTGCTTTAAAGACAGTTGATCTTCAGTTCCAAAATAATAGATGTTGCCTTCCTTTTTATAAGTAAAACGAGAGGTAGCACCATTAGAAGGATTGGAAGAACTTCCATTTGAAGGACTTACGGCACTTTCAAATATTTTATCCAAAAGCATATCAAAATCGATATTACTTGCTTTCACTGTTGCGATTCCGGCATTGTCCAAAGGTGAAGCGGTAAAAATATCCAGCTTCAGGTCTTCCCCAATGGTATAGATCACATCTGCTATGGGTGTATTCTGCAGGTCAACTTCAACTTTGCGTTGTAGTGTATCCAGAACTTTGTAATAAAAGTTTGCACTTTTTCTTCTGGCCGGCCTAGAAGTATTTGTCCCGTTTTCGGTATTGGCAGTAGCCGCGTATGCAGCGTCAAAGACATAGAACCCATCCCTGGATTTATTGAGTATTAGATTATTGGCTTCTGCTAGTTTACTTAAGGCAAGGTCAAAAGGTACATTGTTAATATAAATGGACAGTGGTGCAGATTCAATTTCGGGAGTATACAAAAGGTTTTTTCCGGAGAGGTCCATGACCTTTCTGAAGACCTTATCAAGCCTGTCATTTTTAAGGTCAAGGCTGAGGTTTCCGTTAGCAACAGAGAACACGGCATTTATTTCTTTCTCTTTTTGCACTTCCGGAATCGCTACGTAGGGGCGTATCGACAAAATATTTCCGGTAAAATCTATATCCAGGTTATATTCCTTTACCAAAAAAACAAGAATATCCTGCACAGATACATTGGAAAAATTATTTACAATGGTAATAGTATTCAGGTCCGGAGAAACATTGATGTTTAAGCCGTGAACTTTAGAAATTGCCAGTAAAAAATTGGAAAGAGTTGTTTGAGAGATATTTATATTAAGCGCCTCATCGAGTCCGGGGGTATCAACTTTTAGGAGTTCTAATTGATTTTTTAAGGAATTAATTCTGGAAGAGTCCTGAGAAAATGCCTTTCCAAAGAACAAGAACAAAATTAAAACCGAAATAAGTAATCTTTTCATAAAACTAGTTTGCAAGTATGGAATATAATTCTTCGATGGAGGTCTCCCCCGAAATTATCATTGCCACGGCATTGCTTTTTAAGGTATTCAAATTATTTGCAGCAAGATAGTCATCTATTTGCAATTCATTATGCTTTATTGCTGTTTCCAGGTCTTTGGTAATGGGGATGATCTCATAAATGGCTTTTCTTCCGTCGTATCCGGTAAAATAGCAATGATTACACCCAACAGGAACAAAATGTTTTTTTATGTTGTCCTTTCCTTTGAAACTTTCAGGGAAAACTTCGGAAGAGGCAACGACTTCTTTTTTGCAATTATTACAAAGCTTTCTCACCAGCCTTTGCGCAACACTCATATTTAAAGTAGAAGCCAAAAGGTATGGAGCAACCCCCATATCAATAAGCCTTGAGATGGTTGCCCAGGCCGAATTGGTATGAATGGTAGACAGCACCAAATGTCCTGTTAAAGCAGCTTTAATAGCCATATTGGCTGTTTTGTCATCACGTATTTCTCCTACCATGATAATGTCCGGGTCCTGTCTTAAGAAAGTCCGAAGCGCGGTAGGAAAATCAAACCCGATATCTTCCTTTAATTGCACCTGGTTAATTCCGTCCAGGGTGTATTCTATAGGATCCTCTATGGTGAGAATATTTGTTGCTTCTTTATTGAGCAATTTTAGGGTACCGTATAAAGTGGTTGTTTTCCCGGATCCCGTAGGCCCGGAAATGAGTACGATCCCATTGGGCATTTTTACACCTTCCAGGTACAACTTTAACTCCCTGGGGTTGAACCCCAATTCTTTTAGTTCTACCGCTTGCGCATCTCTTTTTAGAATTCTAAGCACCACTTTTTCGCCATATAGTGTTGGCATAGTGGAGACCCGGATATCAAAATCATCTGAAGCAGATTTCACAGTGATCCTTCCATCCTGTGACAATCGTTTTTGGGAGATATCCAGTCCGGCCTGTATCTTTATCTGGTTGATAAGCTGGGGGTATTCATTTAAGGGGATGTTGTATTGCTCTTTTAATTTTCCATCCAGGCGAAAACGCACCCTACAATGATTTTCATAGGCTTCCAAGTGGATGTCACTGCTGTTGAAATCCTTAGCGGTCTGTAATAATTGTTCCAGGAAATTAGTGCTGTTCAATTCCTGGACCTCTTCGGTGGTCTGGCGATAATTATAGGTTAGGTAGGATTGTATATTTTCGGTAGTTTCAGAAACCAGTTCAGCTTCAAAATTTAGCAGTATGGCAAGTTCCGAAGCAAGAGACTTTAAATCTGAATGATCGGTTTTCAGCTTGACAACAGTTCCCTTTTTTCCCACCGGAATGATTCTATAGTGAAATGCCTGATTAGGAGTAATTAGTTGTTTAAGTGCTACAGGAATTTCAAAATCTTTCATCTACAAAATATAAATGGGATGGTAAAAGCCTGTCCAATGAATACTATATACAGCCATTAGGAACAAGGACATACATCCGGCGAGGGGAGCTTCTTTTTGCCAGGATGGCGATATTCTTTTAATAATTATATGAAAAACGAATGTAAACAAAATGGAGAAAACAAAGAAATTAATAAACGTAACTGTTGGAAATGAAATTGCGAAAGCTATAAAAAAAAGAATGTCTCCTAATCCTAAAGCTTCCTTTAAAAATTTCTTTTTCAGAATGAACCTTGCAAAAAGATAATTGAGCAAAAGTATGATACCAATTACAGCAATATTTATGAAGACCGAAGTGATAAAGAATTCTGTAACCACGCTTTTAAAAAATAAATAACTCCCACAAAGGGCAAATACCGGAAAGAGAAAGGTCCAGACCTTTCGGTCTTTAAGATCCTGGTAAAAAATAAGTGCTAAGGACAGTAGTAAAAAGCATTTGGCAACGAGGGACATTAGTCTTTTGTAATTTCTTTAGGATTTCCGTTTTCGTCAATTTCCCACACGTTAAAAATACCGTCGCCGTCAAAATCTACGATCGCTTCTGCCCTGACTTTAAAAGCAGTAGGAGAAGACTGTATGATCTCATAACTGTAATTTGCTGTTCCGCCTTCATTAACGGTCTTTGGAGCTTCAAAATCGATCTCGTTGAAATCCATCGAGTACTTAGAATTTATATAGCGGTATTGGGTTTGCAGGTTGGCAATATGCTTAAGTTGGATCTTTGCTTCCTGTGCTTTTGTTTTGGAGATCAACGGCATAAATTGTGGCAGCGCCAATAATAATAATATTCCTATTATTGCCAGCACCATAAGCATTTCATTAAGTGTAAATGCTTTAATTTTATGAAGTCTTTCTTTTCTCATTTTTAATTTCTATACTACTCATAAGTTATTCAAAGTGTAAAGCAAAATGGTTTCTACAAATGTATAACTAATATCAATTGGGTTTAAATTTTAATATTAAAAAAAATCTCAGTTTTTTGTTGTAAATCAGCCAACGTATAGCTCTTTTCGTCGAAAACACAATGTAGAATGTGGTACCCTACCACATTTCGTATAAAAAAAAGTACATAGGTTTGTTTTGCTCCCCTGTTGATTCATATGCAGGCCTGTTTTTGTGATTCCTAATTCAGGCCTGTTTTTTTGGTATGATGATATACAATTATTAAAACATGACCTATATCATATGGTGTGAAAAAAAAAGCAGTAGTTTTGGCTTTTTTTTTAAAACACACATGCCAGATAGTATGAATGTATGTTTTAATTTTTTATGAAGTAAAATAGCAGTCGTAATTCATGAATTAAGACTACAACACGATTTTATGTACCCTTTTATTGGGGAGATGGAGTAGTTTTGAGCTCTCTATTTAATTTAAATAACACAACAATACAATTAGTTTGATAGACCATAGTCAAAATAGTTATTGTTTAGTAATACACTTTTTAAACCTCATTTCTATGAAGAAATTTATGTACTTGCTCATTCTCACTACATGTATTAGTATTGGGCAAACTCAATTTGATGATTATTATATGGATTATAATAATCTGCAGCTTCCTAAAACTCCTAATGGAGCCAGTTTTGCAACCTATGGAAATACTCCTGTCGACCTCTCCACAGGAATTCCACAAATAAGCATCCCTATTTATACATTGGAAGTAGATGGGGTGCAAGTACCTATTTCACTATCTTACCATGCCTCGGGAGTATTGGCAGACGAATTGGCAACTGCAGTAGGTTTAAAATGGACTTTAAATGCCGGAGGAGGAATCTACAGAACCATTAATGGAAAACCTGATGAAGAAGGTTGGTTAAATTCTTCTTCTTCATTTATTCCAACCAGTCATTATAATTTACCGCAGAACACAAATCAGTGGCAAACTTTAACAGGATCTATGGCCACAGCTCGAGATCACAACCCTGATGAGTTTAGCTATAATTTCCTTAACTATTCAAACAGTTATTTTCATGCTCCTGAAAGCAGCTTAAAAATCAAAGCTGATATTGATAACATCTCGATATGGGGGGACTATGCTTTAATTCCAAATAACAATAGCACTTTTTTGTCTGCAACCGATGACTTAGGAAACACATTTAAATTTGGAGACAACAATGCACATGAAATAAGTGCAAATGTAAATACCTATGCCAGTCTTCCGGAAAATGGATTACCTACATATGACGGCTATGATTACGACCCTTATATTACAGGATGGATGCTCAATGAGATAGTGACCAAGAATAATAGCATCATCAAATTTGAATATGAGCAATATGACTTGAGCTACCATTGGGCAAAAAGCGCACAAAACCTTACTGTATCCAATGTAGCTTCAAACGGATATGGTAAAGAAAGCTATACCTCTACTACTCACACCTATGAAAATCAACTGATAAAAAAGATTTATATCGATGAGGTCGAAATATTATTTAGCTATTCAACCAATACGAACCTCTCATTATGGCAAAGACAATTAGATAAGATCACCATTACAGACCGGATACAAGGAAATAGTAAAGAGTTTCATTTTGTATATGGAACATTTACAGGAGATGCACGATTAAAACTTTTGGAAGTATATGAGAAAAGCAATGGTGTTCAAAAGCCATCCTATAAGTTCACATATAACACAGGTCCACTCCCAGAGAAAAATAAATATTACAAAGACTTTTACGGCTACTACAACGGAACTTCGGGAGATAGACACTCACTTGTTCCTTTGACAGGTTTTATTCAGACTACTTTCAATATGCATCAGCAATTTTTAAATCAACATATTGGAAACAGAACTTTGAGCGAATCACATCTTAAGCATGGAGTTTTAGAAAAAATAGAATATCCAACAGGTGGTTTTACCGAATTTGTCTATGAAGCCAACAAAGAGGTTGTAAATGGTAATGATAAATATATGGGTGGTTTACGTGTAAAGGAAATACACGATCTGGATGACTCTAACGAGTATCATAAAAAAATATACGAATATGAAGGTCTTAATGGTATTGATCTGAACGGAAATGAGATATATACTATGAGAAATGCAAATACCGGATATGCACCTTCTTTTTATTCCAGTTTTGTGGCTCCGGGACACCTGGCAATAAAAGGCTTCTTTTACGATAAGGTAACGGTTAACAGTTATAGTGGACAGACGCTTGAGTATAAAGAGGTCAGCAATTATATAGGAAAACCTGACGGTTGGAAATTCAGGCCGGTTTTAAAGAACAAACAGTATTATAATAGTAGCAATGCCTTAGTAAAGATCGATGAATATGAATACCAGAGTTTTGGTACGGCGGATCAGATCCAATGGAACATTATGGCTGATAAAGAACTTGGTATGATAGATGGAAACTGGGGACTTATTTTTGTTACGGGATGGAACATGACACGTGGCGGAAATACCTCTTACCTTACCAAACAACTCGCCACTACAGAATTTCTGGACAAAGGAGGAAGTACTATGGATCCTGTTACCACGGTAACTATCTATGATTACAATACTACTACGGCATATAAAATAAATGAAGTGATCAATACCAAACTTGTCCGTGCAGAGAATACGCCAGGAACGATCACTTACGACCTAAATGACGCCAATGGCGATCTTATTGATATAGATTATGAATATGTCTCAGACTATCCCTCGGAGCCTACTTTAAATACACTACCGGATGGGCTTCCTGTAAGCAAGAAGGTGGAGAGAAATACTCTTAAAATACTAGGGCAATTCTTTGAGTATGATGCCGATGGGAATATAAAAGCAGTCTACAAGCATTATAGGGGAAGTGGAAGCCATAGCGGACCCGGTTACATAGACAGTGACTACCAGCGGGTCATGAGCTTCCTAAGCAATGATGGAAGTCCAACACAGGTACAAAAAGAGAATGGTATCTATACAGCTTATATCTGGGATAGTACAAACACCTATCTGTTGGCTGAGGTGGTGAACGCTACCTATGCCAGTGCAAGCTCTTATCTAAATATTACATTGGATATGAGTACCTTATCTGATACTCAAATATCTAATGAGATCGACCTTATTAGGCAGGGGCTACCCAATGCACAGGTCACTACGTACATACATGAACCACTTGCCGGAGTCATACAGATCACCGACCCCAAAGGTTATACTTTTACTTATGAATATGATGAGCTGAACCGATTGAAATATGTAAAAGATGCAGATGACAATCTGGTAAGTAAAAATGAATATAACTACAAGAACTAATAACTAAAAAAGGAAAAACCATGAAAAAATTATTGATATCCATATTCGTGTCGTTACCAATTTTAGTTATTGGGCAAACTACAACTGAAAATTATATTAAATCAATTAGCTATCAGGTAGCAACACAAACTGAAAATGTGGCTGATGATGAAAAAATTGAAACCATTACCTATTATGATGATCTGGGAAGAGCCAAGCAAAGTATAGCACAACGTGCCGGAGGAAATCGTGAGGACCTGGTGACTCCCGTGTTTTATGATGATCTTGGAAGACAACTCAAAGAATACCTTCCCTCTCCGGTGGTGAGCAATAACGGAAACTATATAACAAATCCACTTACAGGGCTAACCTCTTATTATCTAAGTAATTTTTCGGAAGACAGTAGCGGAGGACAGATCAACCCCTATAGTGAAAAAGCATTTGAAAGTTCACCTTTAAACAGGGTACTGGAACAGGGAGCCCCGGGAATGGATTGGGAAGTGGATACGGCCAGTGATACGGACCACACCATCAAGTACCATTACCAAACCAATCATGCAACAGAGGTAAAACGATATTCTGTTTCTTTCACAGGCGGAAATACCACTCTTCCCCAATTAGTGTATGAAGGTTATTATAGTATCAACCAATTGAAAAAGGGTGTGACCAAAGATGAGAACTGGCATCCTGCCGACGGTATCTATGGGATCACCTATGAGTTTACCAATAAATTGGGACAGGTGATCTTAAAAAGAACTTCTGTAGAAGATCCAACCAGGGCGCCACAGGACCCAAACTATCATGACACCTATTATGTGTATGACGATTATGGAAACCTTACCTATGTCATTCCGCCGCTTGTAGAAACAAGTAATGGAGTTGATACCAATGAATTGAATAATATATGTTACCAGTATAAATACGATGGTAGAAACCGTCTTATAGAAAAGAAGATTCCCGGAAAAGGATGGGAATATATTATCTATGACAAACTGGACAGGCCCATACTTACCCAGGACCAAAACCTGAAAAGTGAAAACACATGGCTTTTTACCAAATACGATGCCTTTGGAAGAGTGGCCTATACCGGAACCTTTGGAGGGGTAGGAACCCGTGAAAGTTTTCAAAATTTAGTTAATGGCCTTACGGTTTTTTATGAACAAAGAACTACATCACCAACTACCGTTGGAGACATTGCTTTGTACTATACGGCCAACCAGGCCTATCCTTTCTCTCCTCTGGAAGTCCTTACCGTTAATTATTACGATGACTATATAGATACCGTAACCGATATGGGGGCCATGAACCTTCCGGCTTCGGTCTTTGGAGAAACCGTTTCCAATGCTACCAAGGGACTACCCACCGTTAGCAGGATACGTGTCCTGGATGATAGCACCAACGACTGGATCATCTCTCTTACAGGTTATGATGACAAAGGACAGGTGATCTATACCCGCTCTGTAAACGAATATCTGGATACCAATGACGTGGTAATGAGCCAGCTGGACTTTACGGGAAAACCACTGGAGACCACCACCATTCATTCTAAAACAGGCCATGATGCTATTACCACTAAAGATTATTTTACTTACGATCATATGGGGCGTCTTGCTAAACATATGCAAAGGATCGATGACGCGCCTACGCAGTTAATTGCCCATAATGAATATGACGAACTGGCACAATTAACAGCTAAAAAAGTGGGGGGAGAATTATTTAAGAACGGCTATACCGATCTTGTAAATGTTTCGGTTACCGGGGATGTGGTCATCACAAAGACCGGACAAACCTATCATTATGATGCGGGACTGGCCACCATTGGAGAACTCACAGGAGATGGTGGGATCTCGTTTATAGCAGGAGATGTACAAAAGAAATACTATGTGGGCCTTAACAATGATAATATTGGCAGCGGAGACGGGGAGATCGATTATGCTTTCTTCTTTTTGGGAACAGGTTCCAACCCCAACAGGGCCCGAGTGCGGATCAGGGAAAACAATGTAACCGTCTATACCGGAACCTATGTCCAGTATAATGAAGGAGATCAATTTGCTATCGAGAGAGAAGATAACATCCTTCACTTTATGCATAACGGGACCACCATGCATACCTATGACATATCGCAGACAAACCCGGCATTGGTAGGAGATGTTTCGTTTTATACTCCGGGGGCCTCGATAAGCGACCTTCAGTTTTATGCAACCAGCTTTGATAATTCTTTACAAACGGTAAGCTACAAATACAACATTAGAGGCTGGCTGACCGATATCAACAATATAGAAGATAGAGGTAGCAAACGCCCCAGCCTGTTTAATTTCAAGATCAATTACAATCGTATTGATGGTGGTATAGCAGGTACACCGCTCTACAATGGCAATATTGCACAGGCCCTCTGGAAGAGTGCTAATGATGATGCCACTATAAGAACCTACAGCTATGGCTATGATGACCTTAACCGTATTAAAGAAGCCAACGGTTATAAAGGAGGTACGTTAAATACTATGACCGCTTATTACCATCATGACCTTGGAGGGATAGATTATGATAAGAACGGAAATATCCTTTCCCTGGAGCGTAATGGGGCAAATGACAATGAAACTGCCTATGGAGTGTGGGACGACCTTACTTATCACTATATTGGCAATCAGCTACAACAAGTGGATGATAATGCTACGGTTGCTGCTTATAAAGATAAAGGCTTTAAAGATGCGACCAATCTGGACGAAGATTATGACTATGATGCTAATGGGAATATGACAGTGGACCATAACAAAGGCATTAGCAGTATCACCTACAACCATTTGAACTTGCCGGAAGTGATCACTATAAACAACGGGACCGAAAGTGGCACCATCACTTATGTATACGATGCTACGGGAATAAAGCTAAAAAAGACCTTACAGTCCGGCACCAATGCAGCTATACATACAGAGTATGCGGGAAATTATGTATATTCAGATATGGAAACGACAGGGTCACTACAATTACAATTCTTTAACCACCCGGAAGGGTATGTAGAACCTGTAATTAATAACACCACAAAATCTGTAAAAGGCTATGATGCAGGTAGCGGAGAGATCACCTACAGTGCATTTAAGTATGTGTTCCAGTTCAAAGATCATTTGGGAAATATACGACTAAGTTATAGTGATGACGACCTCAATGGTTCCATTGACCCGAATGATGAAATTATTGAAGAATCCAATTACTATCCTTTCGGGCTCAAACACAATGGGTATAATACCACGGTTACAGGGAGTGGGAATAGCCTTGCTCAAAAATGGAGCTTCTTAGGACAAGAAAGAATAGATGACCTTAATCTAAATTGGCTCACCTTTAGATACCGAAACTATATGCGAGACTTAGGTAGATTTTTTGGTGTAGATCCTGTTTCTGCGGATTATGTTTCTATATCAACCTATCAATTTGCACATAATAATCCTATTTGGAAAATAGAAATTGAAGGGTTAGAAGGAGAAACATTTAATGGGGAACCCGATCCGCAAAGCATTGAACCAGTTGGAAATCCATCTAGTAGGGTGCAAATGCCAACTGAAATGGCTTATGCAACAGCTGGGGGAGGTAGGGGTTCTAATAGTAATAGACGTTCTAAAAAAACAAACTCTGTGACAGTTTCTCCGCAAACACATAATGGTAAATTTAGAGTTGAAGCTGTTCAAGGACCAAATCTAGCTGGAAATGGGGTTGGTGAGTTAGCAATTAAATCAGACGAATTTGCAGTAACAGGAATGTGGGATTCATCTGTCACAACTGGCTTATCTTTTTCTGGAGGAACGTCTCCTAATGGTTCTTTATTATCATTAATCGGAGGAAATATAAATATTGAAAAGAACACAGAAGTTACTTCATTAATGGATTTTGGTAATAAATCTGGCTTAGTTTCAATTGCAACACTTGGACCAATTGCAAAAATTACTGGGCAAGACATAAATCATTCAGGGGATGCAATATGGTCAAGTATTGGGTTCAATGTAGGGATATCAATTGGGGGTGCCAAAAGCGAAGAAAGATTTAAAACCGCTGATTTTTTCTATGGAAAAGGTAATGAGGTAATTAGAGGAAGAACAGAAGAGGACTCCATTAGAAAAGCTGCAGTTGATACATTATTACCGGATAGGTCAGCCTTTTTTGAAAAGAAAAATATAAGTTTAGATTCAATTCTAAGACTAGAAAAAAAATATAACTAAATGAAAAAAATATTAATAATGGTATTTATTCTTTTCTTCTTTACCAACTGTAATGAAGAAAAACAGGACTTGCTAAAATTATCAGAAGATATTTCCATTATGCTATCTAATTGGAATCTTTCAAATAATGACATTGAGCTTTCTTTAAAAGATAATGATTTAATTATTCAAATTATTTTCAGAAAGAATAAAGAAGATGATTTAAATTCATATTATTTAGATGAAGAATCAAATTCTATCTTAGTTTCTATGATAACTCATAACTTTTTTAATCAACTAAAAAATTATGAAACCGTAAACTATGAACTTATTTTCTTTGATAAGTCGGATAGAGTATTAATAGATCAAGGGTTTTCTATTGGTTTTACTAAAGCAAGATTAAATGAAGTTTATTCAAATATTGAAAGTAATCTTAAATTCTTAGAATTTGGAAAGTATATTTTTAAAAATATTACTAAGGTTGATATTGTAAGGTCGCAAGCATCAATAGAAATATTTAATAAATATGTTGATGGATTCAATTTTAATGGAAGTTTTTGGGATTTACTTTATACATTTTCTTTAGGCTGTGATAATCCAAAAGAAAATTTAGATGGTATATATCATTTTATTGCATTTGTGGGCCTTATTAAAGATCCTGAAAACCCACGAGAAGATGATATTGATCAAGAAAAATTCAAGTATTTTTTACAGAATTGTAATTATCCAATAGACCTAATTGATATGGGGCTTACTAGTTTGTTGACATATTTAGATGAACGATATGAAATGAATGGAGAGTTTGTAAAAGAGATAATTGCAAAAATTAAGAACAATTCTAATTAGCTATTATTAGTTTTCACTTGTCTTCCGGTACATACCGAGTATGCGGTAAATTATGTATATTCAGATATGGAAACGACAGGGTCACTACAATTGCAATTCTTTAATCACCCGGAGGGGTATGTAGAACCTGTAATTAACAATACAACAAAATCTGTAAAAGGCTATGATGCAGGTAGCGGGGAGATCACCTATAGTGCATTTAAGTATGTGTTCCAGTTCAAAGATCATTTAGGAAATATAAGATTATCCTATAGTGATGACGACCTAAATGGCTCTATTGACCCGAATGATGAAATTATTGAAGAATCCAATTACTATCCTTTCGGATTGAAACAAAATGGGTATAATAACACGGTTTCTTCAAGCGGAAACTCGATAGCTCAGAAGATAAAATACCAAGGACAGGAGTTAGAGGAAGATTTAGGGAAAAACACTTATGCATTCCAATGGAGAGATTACGATCCTACCCGAGGCAGATTCGATAAAATTGATCGTTTCGCTGAGAAATATTATAGTCAATCACCTTATGGTTTCACAGTCAATAATCCAATATATTTTAGAGAGATTAGAGGTGATAGTATTAATGTTGCCGAAGAATATAGGGAACAATTCAATAATGTTCTTGAAAGTTTCTTTGGAGATAAGGCACAAAATTTTGAATATGATAAAAATGGCAACCTACAATACAGTGGTACTAAAAAAGATTTTAAGGGGAAGGAAAGAAAATTATTCAAAGGGTTGAATAAAGTTATTAATTCAGAAACAGTTACTGACGTAGTTTTTGAGGAAGAAATAACTGTAAATGGAATAGAAATAAGTGTTGAAGGTGAGGGAGGTGCAATTACTATACTTGCAGGTGAAAATGAAGGTCTTGATAAAAATATTATAGCTGTTGACCCTAACGCTACAAATCAGCTAAATATACCTATTGGACTAGGGTTTAAAGATGGCAGTTTTCAAGCTCTTACCGAAAAATCACCAACAAAAATCTCAACTAATACAATGCACGAAATAGGACATGTATTATATGAAGGACAAGATCAAACCAATGTAATTAAATTTGATAATTTAGCAAGGAGTCTTCATAAGACAAGACAATCAAACGGAACTTTTAAAGGCACCCCATTAAGAGCTAGGCCTGCTACAGATTTAACTCACTCACCTGCAACAATTGAAACTAAAATAGGTAATTAAGATATGAAACTTTCTTTGATAATAATATTTATGTTTTCTCTCATTTGTAGTTGTGGTACTAAAAAGGAGAGTGTACAGAATAAAAAATATGTATTAAACACTGAAATAAAAAGCTCTTGTTTAGAGAATGATTCATTAATTATATTTCAGCTGAAAAACATATCTGAAAATAGTAAGTATGTCCTTTCTTCGTATTTAAACAACAGATTTACTTACAATAAGAACTTTTATCGATATAGTGATGACAAACTACTTGCATCTTTTTTACCTATAGTAGAGCATATTGGAACTATAAAAACTGATGTTTTGATTATTGATGACTCGTCAATTTATAAAGACAAACAAGTAGTTTATAGTTTTTTTGAAATAAAGCCTAACGAGATGATTGAAATAGAATTAGATAAAAATATTCTTCAAGAGAAATTTATGCTTAAAAAGGAAGATAAATTACAAGTAAAACTAGCTTTTTATGATAATGTTAATTTATTAGAAACAAGAGGTATTGAATATGATGTTGAAGGACGTGAATTGTTTCTTGTTCAGGCTCAAGACTACAAAGTTCTTACTTTAGAATGTAGAGAGAATCCGAATTAAGGATTAGTTATAAAAATTAAAAAGCACTCAAATTTGAGTGCTTTTTGTATTTAGCTTTAGGTTTTTAATTCCCTTTTTAGTTGCAAAAGTCAGTATTGAGAATGATTTAAAAGCAGTAAAAAAGTTTAATAGTTATTATGTATAAAATTGTCCTTGTTGTTGGTGTATTACTTCATTTTAGTTCCTGTAAAGCACAGATTGGAAAGCAAGATAGTATTCCAGATTTCTTAAAAACATATTCAGAAATCTCTAATAACAATTATAACTATACAGGATATTTAGATTCTGAAAAACAAATAGTTTCTTTGGAAACTAAAGATTCACATGGAGAAACTTTTAGATATAAAATGTTGATTAAAGATATTCACCCAGAAGGAATTTTTAAAATCTACGACTCATCTAACTTAGTAAGAATATTATCAATAGACAATGGGAAAAAATTTATTGAAGAAGGCTTTAAAAATGGCTATCGAGTGTCTCACAATACAAACATTATTGATATAAAATTTAATAATGAAAGTGATGACATTTTAATTGACCGCTTTATTGAAGAGATGAAAAAATTTCTTACCAAAAAAAAGGATACACTTGTAAAAGAAATAAAAGTTATTATTCCTCCCAACAAAAAAGGGGAGTAAATAATTTTGATTATTATCATAACTAAGTTTTAAAAAAGCAACCTTGTTTGGGTAATGGGTCAAAATAGGACACGGTCTAAAAATAGAATTTAAGCTATTGAGAAAGAGTTGTTCGCAGGAATATTTATTGCTTTTTTTCTCCGTTCATTGACTAGACCTACTTTTATGACAGAAGAAAATTTAAATAAATCTCTTAATCAATTAGAAGGCAATTCGCCTTCTAAGCGCCCAGATTTTAATTCTTATCCAGTGCAAAAAAGTTATGACTTGATGAGTAAAAAGTTAAAATTATATGAGCCGGAAGATTTACGTTTGATGATAGGGCAAGGATTTGCTATTAAAAGTACTTAATGTTAAGAAAGAGTTTTGGATCGAAAACCCAGAATTAAAGCAAGAAATCTTATCCTTTTTTAAGGAAAACCGGATCAATTATGATTCTCTCGATGATAATGATACTAAGGGGGAGATTTATGCTGCATATGAGGAATTGACAGATTAAGAAATCTCCTGGCGCTCGTAGGGGTAATGTATCAAATTGGTGTTTTTGTGATTTCGAGTCAAAAGAAGTTTTATATTCAGATATGGAAACAACAGGGTCACTACAATTACAGTTCTTTAATCATCCGGAGGGCTGTGGAACCTGTAATTAACAATGTCACAAAATCTGTAAATAGGGTATGATGCTAGGCTGTATTCAAAATTTAACATCCATATCAAGCCTCACTCTGCTACCATTTTCCTTTGCTGTCCCCAAAGGAATAAGCTGCTCCACAAAATAATACTTCATTTTTAAGCTTATTTTTTTATCAATTTTATATCCTGCAACAAACTCAATCCCATTAAAATTGGTTAGCCTTCCGTCTGGTGAGTCAAATGAAGAATAGTCCCATCTGGCCCAGTCATTTTGAGCAAGGAAGTCTACAACCGAATATTGTTGAAGCCTGGCATAACTAGTACTGAACAACCAATTTCCTTTGTTCTTTAATGTACCATATTTTAAGCCTAAGACCCATCCACTTTTTTGATTTTTAAATTTGTTGGGTATGGAGTCATTCTTGCTATAATCTTGTAGATTTTTATAGTAATCCAATTCAATATTCAGGGGCTTATTGTTTAGAATCTTGAATTTTGTGCCTACATGTAGTATGGAATAATCAAGTAGGAAGGTATCATTGCCATCGGGTATATTTGGGATATTTCTAAATAGGTACAATGAAGGAAATAGGGCCAATCGGTTATTAAAAAAAGAAGTGGAAATTTGAAAGCCTTGAAAATAAGAATCCGTGTCTAACGACCTATTGGAAGTAGCTATAATATAATAGCCACCTCTACAAATAAAGGAATCTACAATGTTTGAGTCTATTCTGAAGCTCTTTTCAAGAGAAATACCCTCCGGATATACATTATCGCTCCAAAAGAGTTCATTACTTTTTTCAAAAGGAAATGTATTCTTCCCAACCCAAAACCTGAAGGTATCCCAATTCCCCAGAAAATATAGTTTTTCTATGCCAATGGACAATGTTCCAAATTCCTTAAATCCATCTCCAAGGGTTAATTGAGGGTCTTGCTGTTTGCGTGGGTTGCCTGTTCTTACTCTAAATCCTGCTTCATACCATTTGGCTCCATATGTAACTCCCGCTCTTAATCTGTAGCGAAGCCTGGTTCTGTTATCCCTGAACGTACCGTCCGATTTTTTTGAATCCCAATCTTGCTCAACTCGAAATCGAAAATCCGAATCAAAAATTAATTTGGACTTAAGAGAATCAATTTGAGCAGATATAGTTACCGGAACTATCAGTAATATCAGAATAAATAGTAGCTTTTTCAAATTGCAGTCAACGGGTTTATATCCTCATAAAATACACTCATATCCTTCCAATTGAGTTATGTAAAAGTGAGATTATTTCTCCGGGAGCAATATGATTTTTGTCATTAAATAAGCGAAGAGGGATATCTACTTTTATGGCATTTATAAAATGCCTATGTTAAATCAACAATTAATAGCCCCTCAAAGCATTGTAATTATTGGCGGATCCAATGATATAAAAAAGCCGGGAGGGAAAATTGTAAAAAACATTATTGACGGAGGTTACCGGGGAGTTCTAAGCGTAGTAAATCCAAAAGAAGATAAAGTACAGGGAATACAATGCTTTTCTAGTGTAAATTATATTCAAAATACAGACCTGGCCATTCTGGCCATTCCTGCAAAGTATTGCCTTGAAACAGTGACGGTCCTGGCAAGACAAAAAAATGTAAAAGCCTATATAATTATTTCTGCGGGTTTTGCCGAAACCAATGAAGAAGGAAGTGCCGTAGAAAAAGCAATAGTAGACATAGTAAATAGCGTAAATGGTTGTTTGATAGGCCCTAATTGTATAGGTGTTTTAAACAAGAACTATAAAGGTGTCTTTACTTCTCCTATTCCGGAGTATAGTGCTAAAGGATGTGATCTAATATCTGGTTCCGGTGCCACAGCAGTATTCATTATGGAAGCCGGAACGCTATTGGGTGTACGGTTTGCCAATGTATATTCGGTTGGAAATAGAGCCCAGACCGGAGTTGAAGAGATTCTGGAATATATGGACCTTCATTACAATGCTGAGACAGATCCTCCTATAAAATTATTATATGTTGAAACTATTAGGGACCCTCAAAAACTCCTAAAACATGCGTCTTCTCTGGTTCGCAAAGGAGCAAAGATAGCAGCGATCAAAGCCGGAAGTACTACTGAAGGCAGCAGGGCCGCTACATCTCACACCGGTGCCATTGCCAGTAGTGACATAACGGTAAGGGCTCTCTTTAAAAAAGCGGGAATTATCTATTGTAGTAGCCGAGAGGAATTGTTAAGCGTGGCATCCATATTCAATTATAAAGAACTGAAAGGAAAGAATATTGCCATTATTACCCATGCGGGAGGCTCGGCAGTAATGCTTACCGATGTACTCTCAAAAGGAGGATTGCAGGTTCCGCTCATTGAAGGCGAAGATGCTGAAAAGCTAAAGACGTTTCTATATCCCGGATCTTCTATTAACAACCCCATTGATTTCCTGGCTACGGGAACCGCCGAACAATTGGGGATCATCATCGATTACTGTGAGCACAAATTTGATTTTATTGATGGGATGGTAGTTGTTTTTGGAAGCCCCGGCCTTTTTGATGTGGAAAATGTTTACAATGTTTTAAGCGTAAAACTGGATGTATGCTCAAAACCTATTTTTCCGGTATTGCCTTCTGTTGTCAACGCCCAAAAAGAAATAGAAGCTTTTTTAACCAAAGGAAATATCAATTTTCCGGATGAAGTAGTTTTGGGAATAGCACTGGCAGAAGTATACAAAACTCCTGCTCCTGTTTTTGAAGAGGTAGTATTGCCAGAAGTAGACACTCAAAAAATAAGAAACATTATAGATGGAGCTTCAAACGGATATTTGAATACCCGGGAAGTAGCTGCTCTAATGGATGCTACACAAATACCCAGAGCCTTCGAAATAGTTGAAGAATGTAAAGAAAAGTTGCTTTCAAAAGTGGAAAAAATGGCCTTCCCTTTAGTGATGAAAGTAGTAGGGCCCCTTCATAAATCAGATACGCAAGGCGTGATCCTCAATGTGAGATCACTGTCTGAGGCTGCCCGTAATTTTGACCGTTTAATGCAAATTGAAAATGCTATCGGGGTATTGGTACAACCCATGCTAATGGGGATCGAACTATTTTTGGGTGTTAAGAAGGAAACAGGGTTTAATCATACGATCTTATGCGGATTAGGAGGAATTTACATTGAAATTTTAAATGATGTTTCGGCTGGATTAAGCCCGATATCTACTTCTGAAGCCCGGACAATGATTACTTCATTACGAGGATACAAACTCATACAGGGAGCCCGTGGAAAAGAAGGTGTGGATGAAAAGCAATTTGTGGAGATCATTAGACGGATCTCTGCACTCGTAGAAGCCGCACCGGAAATTACAGAGATGGATATTAATCCGTTGATTGGCACCAAAGATTCGATTACTGCTGTAGATGTACGTATAAAGGTTGAGAAAGATTAAACACAAAATGCAACGGTTTGTGCTTGAGGAATATAGATGCTTTAAGTTCTGACTTGATCTTGTTATAAACTTTGGAATAAACGTTTATAATCAGTATCTTTTAAGATGATAATTAAAAAGCAATCATGAAACGCTTTTTTGTCTGCCTGGTTGTACTTCTCTTCGCCTGTGAAAAAGAGGTGGACTATATTGACTTTCATGATCTCTCTGATCTCACACTCAACGGGCACGCTGCGGAGATTAATAACAACAATTCGGGAATTTTACATCTTACCAATAAGCTTTGGCAAAGCTCGAGCGCTTTCTGTACCAACCCGATTCAGTTAAGGAAAGACGCTTCTTTTAGCACCTATTTTCAGTTTCAAATTTTAGACCGCCACGGGTTGGGTGGGGGTGCCGATGGCCTTGTTTTCGTGGTACAAACTCTGGCCAATAATGTAGGGAGTGCCGGAGGGGGTATTGGGTATGAAGGGATTGCTCCCAGCGTTGGGGTTGAGTTCGATACCTACAATAATTCTATTGACGGGGATGGAAACCATATAGGCATTAACCTGGATGGTAATATGCGATCGGTTGCTGTTACCAACCCAGATAGCCGTATTGATGACGGCGGAGTATGGCACGCCTGGGTAGATTATAATGGGCGTACTCATAGATTGGAGGTAAGGGCCTCTCGGGAGTCAGGAAGGCCACAAGAGCCACTGTTATCTTTCGA
>JANQOS010000017.1 GCA_028285705.1 Altibacter sp. | reverse complement strand
TTGTATCCCTTTTCTTTGTACTTTGTTTCCAGGAACCGGGCATACTGCCAGATCATATCGGGTTGAAAGCTCATTTGCTTTTCCTGTATCACTGTCAGGTGATTCTTAGGGTATTCGGTCCAGCGTTTTCCCGTTTCTTTATCTTCAACATAAAAGACAGAATAGCCGTTCTTTTCCATAAGCATTACATTCCAGCCAAACCGAAAATTACGTTCTGTCCAGAGTATATTTTCGTTGTATAAAAAATGACGAAGCGGTAAAAGCACTTGTATGGCAAAAAATACAGCTAAAAAGATCAGTTTAAGGTTTGAGAGCTTAAAATGTTGTTCTTTTATTGCCGGAGAAAGGTCTATGGGAGTCTTTTTTAATAGTCTTTTCCATTCTTCAGCAGTTATAAAGATCACAGACCCTGCAATCATTATCCATGGAAATAGCCCTATATTGAACAGCATCGCAGTCAGCGAATGGAATACAACAACCGCAATAAATGCATAGGGCCTTGTTCTTTTGTTCCATAAAAGAAAAGGAATTGAAAGGTCATAGAGCACTCCAAAATAACTGAATAGGTAAGCAGTTGTTTCATATTGAAATAATTCTCCTATCAGAGGCAGGTCTGTTTTTGCTTTAAGCCATATTTTTAACGGCATGGCTTCAAACAACCAATCGGGCTTCAGCTTAGCAATTCCTGCGAAAAAATATACTATACTAATTTGAAGCTTTAAAATAAATGTGGCCCATGAAGCAACACTATTTGACCTTAATCCTCGTATCCATTTGGAATCCAGAGAATATCCTTTGTGAGCAGGTATAAGGCATAACAAAAAGGCAATGATCGAAACAAAGTAATAGTGGTTTAAATACCATGATTTTTCAATAAGTTCGAGATAGGTAAAAGAAAAAAAGAACACAACTGTGGCTATTCTATAAAATAGTCCCAATCCAATACACAGAGCTGCTAAGGCACAAACTGAGACAATACCGTACATAGCAGTCGTACTATCGAAAGGCTGGATCCAATCAAAATATTGATATGTAAAATGAAATTCCGGTTCCAGGTAACATGCCTCTACCCAGCCATTGGCCATAAAACGTATTAAGGAGAAGCACATTAAAAAGCCAAAAGCCGCCCTGTATACCGCTAAAGGAAAAATATGAGTTGAAGAATACAGATACCTTTTAAAAAACACTAATCCCCGTCATTATCATTGAACGTAATGGTAGAGCCAATAAAACTTGCCATATCTACCTTTATCAAAACTAAAAGTTCGTTGCAGGCATTCTTAAGCTCCAAAACTTTTTCGGGATCCGTTTGTAGTATATTGTTTAAACTATTACCGAAGGTAGATATATGCTCTTCAACTGTATTAAAAGCGGCTTTTATTGCATCCCGTAGTTGTATGTTGTCAAGATTGACCAGGTAATCATCAAAGCCAATTCTACGTGTGTTCTCTTTATAACTTCCATTAAATGCCCTTCGTAGTTCTTCGACATTGTTTTGTATCATTTCTAAAGAAATATCGCTTCGGAAAGCTTCTAATTCTTCTATATCCGTAAATCCTCCATTGGCATCTCCCAATGCTCTTCCCAGCTTACTTATTATGATTTCTTCCAATAAGGTCACCATTGCATTTACAGTCTGGTTCTGGCCTCCGTCCAGGTCACTTTGTACCGCTTCAGTAAGGACAGGGCCATAGGCATTCCACAACCCTTTTATTTCTTCTGAAGTATTTTTAAGGTCTTCAGAAAGTGCCACCAGATAGTCAATTCTACGTGAATTAGATTGTAAATCGCTAAGTGTTGTGGTAGCATCTTTATCAAAAAGGAGGTATTCCAGTGCCGCAATACCTTTTGAAGAAGACCCGACAGAATTTATGAAATTGAGGTTTATGGGATCCGAAGCTCCTATAAAACTTTCAATGTTGTCGGTATTTGTCGGCCAGGTATTGATACGAGTATGTATAAAACTATCTTTGATATCACCTATATCATATACTTCACAACGCTTCCACAGGTTCGCTGTAGTTTTCCACTCTTCCCGAAGTGTTAACAGGTTCTCTAAAGAAATATCATTAGAAAATGCTTCCGTAACCCGGAACAGCACTTCCGTTTGTTGTACAAATTCTTCATGCAATGGAAGAATTCCATTAGTAAAAAGATTCCTCAGCTGGTCCCTGCGGTTATATTCAATTTGCGCCTGGTCTTCAGAAATTCCATCATTGTCACAACCGGTCACTATAAGGAACAATAGAATTACAAATAAGGGAACACTGCTAAATACAATATTTTTTTTCATTATAATGAGTTAAGAAAGAGAAGTAATTTTTCACGGTCTGTAGCGGGTAGGTTCTTAAATTCATTTTTAGAATTTTCAGCTTCACCTCCATGCCACAGGATAGCTTCTTCCAGATTTCGAGCCCTTCCATCATGTAGTAAATAAGTATGCCCGTTTACAGTTTCAAAAAGGCCGATTCCCCAAAGAGGCGGAGTTCGCCATTCATTACCTGTCGCCAGAAAGTCCTGGCTTCCGTCTGCCAGATCCGGACCCATATCATGCAATAATAAGTCGGTATATGGGCGTATGGTCTGATTTGAAAGTGCACTAATTGACGGATGTGCTCCTGTAGTGATCTTAGGGGTATGGCAACCGGTACAGTTTATTTGTTCAAAGATTGCTTTTCCTTCCAAAACGTCCTGAGCTTCCCAATCTCTTCTTCCCGGAACTGCCAAAGTACTTGCATAAAGTGCCATTTTTGTAAGATTTTCATCTTCAATTTCCGGAGTTCCTCCGTTGGGAACAGTTGAACAATCTACAGATGGTGGGCAGTTCTCATCCGGAAATAAAGAACTTGTGATTCCCATATCACCCGAAAAAGCTCCTGCAGATTGTTGTAGAACAGTAGGCTGATTTGCTTTCCAGCCAAACCTACCTATCTTAACACTGCCGGATGTAACATCCCAAACGTAATTAGGCCTCCCGCTGATCCCGTCATTATCGCTGTCATTTTCATCTGCAAGTGAAAGTAAAGTGGTTTCATCTATAGCTTCCAGTAATCCCATTCCGCTTATATGGTTGGCCACACGAGGTGAGATATTTGTTGCCAGTAGATCTCCTTGTGTAAGGTTGGTAATGGTATACGTAGGTTTTCTTAATGAATAAGGGGTTCCATCCGGATAATTTCCCGGTATTTCAATATAGGTGATCTCGAAGCCAGCTTCTGTATCTATCCCTTCGATAGATTGATCTTGCAATTGCCCTCCATAGTTAGGATCCGGTAAGGGCGCTCCGAAATCACCATTGCCAATGCTTAATCTCAATAACAGGCCATGACTTATTTCTCCATTGAATTCCGGAGGCCTTCCTCTCCCGTCTTTAAAATGACAGCCGGAACAAGCTCTCGAGTTAAATAAAGGCCCTAAGCCATCCCTTGCTGTAGTGGAAGCAGGAGCTGTTACCCAGTTCTGGTTGAACAGAGAATTTCCAACAAAGAAATCCAGACTTTCTTCATCATTTAAATTTGGAGCTTGAAAACCAAATGCATTTGGAGATATATCAAAGATCGTGGTCTGTCCGCCTGAAAATTCTTCGCCGTCTTCAGGCAGTAATCCAATATACCCGGAACTATCATCATTTGTACAACCGGTGAAGAGTACAATGACAAAACCCGATAATAACAAATATTTTCTAATTTTTTGCATGTTCTTAATAAAAGCAAACTGGCGAAGACCATAAGTCAACGCCATTTTGCAATGGTGGCTATTCAAATAATTATTTTTTTATTCAGGCACTACGGTAATTCCCAATGCTGCACCTGCCAGTACAAACTGGTCTCCCAGATCCTGTAATGCATTAACAGCCTGTAATACCTTAGCCCCTTCTACACTTGTACTACCATCAATAATGGCAAGGTCAAATGGAGTTCCGGTATTATACACATCGGTTTTGGCAGTATTCAATTGGCTGGTAACCTCTGCTCCTCTTGCCTCGTCTGCCTGATTTACAAGGTCACTTATGGATGCTCCTGAAATGGTCCCGTAGGTACCATTGTATACATTGCTTATCCCATCAAAGTTCAAACGGATATCTCTGTGAGTATTATCGCTAAAGCAAGAATGCTCATCTTCCTGATCCTGATTACTTAAAGCAACGAACATACGTTCTCCGGCTAATTCGGATTTGGACAAGGTGGCAATTCCGGTAAGCATATTCTTTATTGCCGTATCTTCATCCAGTGCTAAAAAGGTAGTATGGTATGCGCCTCCGGCTGACCATTCGTCTAACATGAGTTGCAGATGGTCCAGTAACAATTCTGCACAAATAGAAACATACTGCCTTCTTCTGTCTTGATTTTCGGCAGTACCTCCGTCAACAAAGTCTGTGTAAGGCCTTAAACCTGCCTGATTATCACTTGGAGAGGTATTATCCTGCCCCCAAAGTAAAAACTCAATGGCATGGTACCCAATACTAATGTTCGCTTCTCCTCCTAGTTCATTCAATGACTCCAACAGTTCTTTTGTTAACGTAGGATAGTTCGTGAGGTCATTAATTATACCCGTATCCGGTATTCCTTCTACATAATCAATATAGTTTTCGTCCAGCGGCCAGGCATTTAACAAACCTTCCGGGCCGTCTTCATCATCTATAGGTCCTGACGCAAAACGAAATGCTTCGGATGGGCCGTAGGATTCTCTTGCTGTTTTCCAGGCTTGTTTTGCAGCATTATGGTTTGCTTCCGTAGGATCTGCTATAAAAGTATTCAGACTTGTTTGAAGAGCTACAGCGTCGTTGTAAGCATCCTGGTAGTTCTTAAGGACAATAGCAGCATAATTGGTTATTACTTCTTGTTTTGTAACCAGATTTGGGTTAGGAGTTCCATTGTCATCATCACTGGAACACCCTGTAAATACTACAAAAAACACTGCAGCCAGTGCTGGAAATATAAATTTTTTCATCGTTGTTTTTATTTAGAATGAATAAGAATAGTGCGAAAATAAAATAGGTTTTTTTATTACACAAGAATTATTTAGAATAATTTTAAATAATATTATTAACTATTCCCAGATATGAAATTCAACCATTTGGCTGCCAGAAATTTAAGTCAGTGGTATTTAAGAAAAGTTTTTTCAGATTGTACAACATGCTGTGGAAGGAATATTTATTAGGATTCTTCGCTTCTCCCTGAATAACACTTTATTTTCCCAAATTTTTATTAAACAGGCAACCATTTTAAAAATATCTTCGTCTTTTTGAATAGATATTTGCGCACATGAACAGACTTCTACTTTCAGTTTTTTTTCTTTTTAGTTTTTTTACACAGGCACAGATCATTGGTAAGGTTACTGATACCAAAGGTGAGCCTCTACCCTTCGTAAATATTTATCTGGAAAACAGTTATGCCGGAACCACTACCAATAATGACGGCAATTATGTGCTCAGTGTAGAAAAAGCTTCCGAGTACAAGGTCATTTTTCAGTTCTTAGGATTTAAGACCGTTACCAAAGAAATCTCAATTTCTTCCTTCCCGCATATTCTGCATATAACAATGCAGGAAGAATCTACAAGCCTAAAGGAAGTAGTGATATCTTCCAAAGAGGATCCCGCTTACCGTATTATTCGTGAAACCATCGCGCAACGAAAATTGAATCTCGACAGAATTTCCGCATTCAAAGCAGATTTTTATTCACGCGGAATCTGGCGTGTGGACAGCATTCCCGAAAGGATTCTCGGACAAGAAGTGGGTGACCTTGACGGTGCTTTAGATTCTACACGGACAGGAGTGATCTATCTTTCTGAGACCATTAGTGAGATCGCCTATCAGAAACCGGATGATTTTAAAGAAAGGGTCATTGCCAGTAAGGTGAGTGGAAATGATAATGGTTTCAGTTTTAACAGTGCGCAGGATGCAAATTTTTCATTTTATGAAAATACGATCGATATCAATGCCGCCATTGTTTCTCCTATTGCCAACAATGCCTTCAATTACTACAGATATAAGCTGGATGGGGTATTCTATAAAGGCAATAAACTCATCAATAAAATTATAGTTACTCCCCGCCGCCCTAAAGATAGGGTGTGGCGAGGCATTATTTATATTGTGGAAGACGACTGGCAATTGTATGGAGTAGAACTTAGCACGACCGGAGAAGCGATACAGGTTCCTTTTGTTTCTGAATTGTCCTTTAAACAGAATTTTAAGTTCGATCCCAAACACAATTTCTGGGTAAAGATCTCACAAACCATTGACTTTGGTTTTGGGTTTTTTGGGTTTAACGGCGACGGAAGGTTTATTGCAGTGTACAGTAATTATGATTTCAATCCGCAGTTTGAAAGAAAGTCCTTTACAAATGAAGTATTGCTTTTTGAACCTGAAGCCAATAAAAAGGACAGTCTATTCTGGAAAGGAACACGTCCCGTTCCGCTTACCGATGAAGAGCTGAATGATTATATACGGAAAGACAGTATTCAAACGCTGCGGAAATCACAAAAATACCTGGATTCCATCGACCGGGAGAACAACAGGTTCAAATGGCACAGCCCCATTACCGGTTACACATACGAAAACAGTTATAAGAACTGGGACCTCAACTATGAAGGGCCTTTCCCAAAGGTCAATTTTAATACCGTACAAGGCTGGAATGGCGGTGTGGGCCTTAGCTATTTTAAGAGTTATGACGAAAACCGCGCCAAGTGGCTTTCTATCTATACACGTGCTACCTATGGTGTTTCAGACGAAAGGGTGCGTATTACCGGAGGCATTGTAAAAAGGTTTAACAGGGTCAACAGGTTGCAATTGTCACTTTCCGGGGGAAGTGAGGTTGCGCAGTTTAATTCTTCAGAGCCTATTCTACCCTTTATAAACTCGGTTGCTTCTCTCTTTTTTGAACGCAATTATATGAAGGTATACGAACTGAATTACGGGCGCCTTGGCTACAGCCAGGAATTATTCAATGGACTCCGAATTAGAACACGGATTGGCTACGAGCAACGAAGACCACTTTTTAATACGACAGATTATGTCACTTTACCGGCAGATAATGTGACCTATACGTCCAACAATCCATTGGACCCAACAGATATTGTCAATGCTGCCATCGATGAGCACGATATCATTAAAAGCAGTATTACAGCCAATATTACGTTTGGACAAAAATATATGACGTATCCGGATGGCAAATACAATCTTGGAAATGAAAAATACCCGGAACTGTCCATTACTTTTGAAAATGGCATGGGAGCCTCCAATGATAATTATAATTTCAGCCAGTTGCGCGCCAGTATTTTTCAGGACCTAAACCTCGGAAATAAAGGAACATTTACGTATCGTTTGAAAGGAGGAACCTTCTTTAATGGAGATGCTATTTCTTTTGTGGATTATCAACATTTTAATGGAAATCAGACCCGGGTGGGAACTTCTGCAACTTACACGAATGTTTTTAATCTCTTACCGTATTACAGTTTAAGTACCAACAAAAGTTATTTTGAAGGGCACCTGGAGCATGATTTCAGGGGCTGGATCTTAGGGAAGATCCCCGGGATCAATCAGTTAAATTTCAACCTGGTCGCCGGGGCACATCTGCTTAGCATAGAGAACAACAAACCTTATACGGAGTTCTCTGTTGGTATCGACAATCTGGGCTTCGGAAAATACCGCTTATTGCGGTTGGATTATGTACGTTCCTATTATAATGGAGGCAGCGACGGAGCTTTTATCTTTGGTTTGAAGATCCTGGGATTGTTTGAGTAGTGATGCTAGGGGTGAAAAGCTAGAAGCTAGGTGTTAGGTGTTAGGTGTTAGGTGTTAGGTGTTAGGTGTTAGGTGTTAGGTGTAAAATATTAATTTTAAACTTCTCGCTTCCATCTCCCAACTTCCATCTTTTTTAGAATGATGTAAGGCCGGAGAGTTCTTTCAATAATAAATGCAGGTCCTCCGGAACAGGTTCTGAACCCGTACCAAAAGCAAAACGAATTTTATCCTTCTTATATCTATAAGCAAGTACCGAAGCTTCAGTAACAGCTTCATCCGGCGCGAAAGATGATCCGTAACCACGTAATCGTACTACTTCAGCTAAATGAAAAAGAATTCGGGCCTGCCGCTTTTTTAGTTTGCTTTTACTCACAACAGCACCATCAAGGCGAACGATCAAACGCCTTTTTTTGCGGATTTCCAGCTGAAGAGTGGCAGATCCTGCCAGATCAAGTTTAATATTGCTTCTTTTTTTCATAGTATCATTGTCCTGTGGGATACACCTTTTTAAAGGCATCCTTTATTTCGGCTTCGGTAGCTCCCTCGGCTACATCTACCTTAGTTGTTTTCTTTTCATTTTTATCGGTACTTTCAACATCGGGATAAAGTCCGACAGTAGTCGATTTATATCCTTCATAGACACCTCCTTTTCCGGATAACAGTACGGGAAGTTGTAAATGTAGCTTATATTCCGGGAAAAGGTTCAGGTGGAATGCGAAACATCCCAAAACGGTAATGGTTGCTCCTTTACAAAGCCATCCTTTTATATCGTTTTGTTGCTGTTGTGTGAGGTCATCCAGCGTCTGCTTCCCTCCCAATCCGGCAGTACTGTGCCCGTCTAAGGTAAGATGTTCTATACAGCAGTTAGAAAAATCCGGTTCTCTTCCTTCCGCTTCTGCGCGTTTTATTTCGGCTTCCCTACATTCTTCAACTTTCTGTTTCAGTCCATTATAGAAATCCAAAGCACTTTTTGATTTCACATCAAAATTTCTGCTTCTTTCGATTCCTTTATCAACAGAATCCTGCTTTTTCTTATCGGAATATTTAATGGCCCCGACCACTATTTTTAGTCCCATATGCCTAATTTACAACATAAAGCACTGATTTTCAAATTTTAAGAATATTTTTTTCTGTCTAATTTGGGTTTTCAATTTCTTCCTTCATCCTTCCTGTTTCTTACTCCCCTCTTCAACAAAACCCTATCTTTACCTAAAGAATAATACCCTTTGCTCAAAAAAACCTACATAGCACTTGTCCAGGAGTATGTTTCAGATAGAAAACAAGTAGAAAGCCTGTGGCTTGAAATAGTGACACACTACTCCCATAAAAAAAGGTACTACCACACCTTAACACATCTTGAGAAGCTTTTAGAGGAATTGACAGGTGTAAAAAATGACATTACACATTGGAATACTATATTGTTCAGTCTTTTTTACCACGATATTATTTACAATCCCTTAAAGCAAAACAACGAAGAAAAAAGTGCTGTATATGCTGAAAAAAGAATGAAGCGTATAGATGTACCACAAGAAATGATAATTAACTGCAAAACACAGATTCTTGCAACAAAGCACCATACACAAAGCCCCGATAGTGATACCAATTACTTCACGGATGCAGATCTTTCCATTTTAGGGCAAGACTGGAACACTTATCTGGAATATTCCCAAAACATACGAAAAGAATATGCCATCTATCCGGATATTATATATAGACCCGGCAGGAAAAAAGTGTTGCATCACTTTTTACAGATGGAGCGAATCTTTAAAACTGATCATTTTTTTCAAAAATTCGAGAAGCAGGCAAAAGAAAACCTGCAAAAGGAATTGACCTTGTTGTGAAAATTAAATTCTAATAGTATCTTCATATACGTAAAGCATGCCTAAAATGAATCAAACATATTATATAGAGCAACTCAATAAGAACAAAGAGGTGTTCAAGGCATTCTTATCCGGTATTTCCGAAGAAGAATCACTGTGGAAGCCACAACCGGATAAATGGTGCCTGCTTGAAATTGTATGTCACTTATACGATGAAGAACGTGAAGATTTCAGGGCAAGAGTAAAAAGTATTCTGGAAGACCCTAAAAAAGAACTGGTTAAGATCAATCCTCCTGCCTGGGTCACGGAAAGAAATTATATAGGTCAGGATTATAATGAAATGCTCAATA